>CAJXWI010000391.1 GCA_913062735.1 uncultured Arcobacter sp. | reverse complement strand
GAGCTTTTAAAACCAGATTTTCTCAAACGCCCAATGAATGGAGAAAAGGAGGCTATAAAATTTATGCAAATGAAATTATTATTTCTTATGAGGTTAATTTGTTAAAAAAAGCTGATTTCTCAAAATCAAAAGCCGTTATTATAAAATCCAAGGCCAAAAAAGTTTATTATTTAAAACAAAAAGGTTACAGCATAAAAGAAACCTCTAAAATTTGGCAACATATGCAAGCATGGCTTTATACCAATGATATAAAAGAACATGAAGAACTAGGAATTTTTCATGATAATCCTGTAATTACTCCACATAAGGATTGTTTTTATATGGCGGGAGTTGTTCTTAAACATAATAAAAAACTAAAGCACAATAATGTTCCTTCTTTTGAAATGGAAAAAGCTATGTATGCTAGTTTTGAGATTCAAGGGGGACAAGGAGATGTTGTAAGATTCGTTCAATGGGCATATCAAGAATGGTTGCCTTCTTCTGGTTTTTCAACAACAACAAATCCATCTTTTGCTGTTTTTAGAAAAAATCAGTTTCTACAAAAAGATGGAAAATTTGATGCAACATTTTATCTTCCTATTCAATATATCTAAGAGACTATTAAATAAGATGAAAAAGCAGAATATTACTCTAAAAAATCATCAAGCCTTTCTCTTATTTCCAAAAATTCATCTACATGCTCAAAAAATATATCAATTAGTTTTGGCTCAAACTGTTTTCCTCTTTCTTCTTCAAACAATTCAAATATTTTTTCATTACTCCATGCTTTTTTATATACTCGTTCAGAACCTAAAGCATCAAATACATCAGCTAAAGCAGTAATTCTTCCATAAATATGGATATTTTCACCCTTAAGGCCTCTAGGGTAGCCTTTTCCATTCCAGTTTTCATGATGCTCATAAGCTACAGTTGCTGCCATTTTAAGAAGTTTCCGATCAGAGTGTTTAAGCATTTCATAACCAATTTGGGCATGACTGTTCATAATAAGTCTTTCATCAAAATTCAAACGACCCGGTTTATTTAAAACAGAATCAGGAATAGCTACTTTTCCAATATCATGCATAGGAGATACTTGTTTTAAAAGCTCAGCATCTTCTTCATTTAAACCATAATATAAAGCAAGTAATTTTGAGTATTCAGCCACTCGTTTAACGTGATTTCCCGTTTCTCTTGAGCGACTTTCGCCAATAGCTCCCATTGTCAAAATAACTTCTTTTTGGGTATCTTCTATTTCTTTGCTTAATTCATTTACTTCTTTTAACTTTGTTTGTAATTCATCGTATTCTTTTTGCTGGCGTTTATCACTTCTTGCCATAATTTGATCTTGTCTTTTTACATCTTTTATAAGTTTTTCCGTTGTTTTTGCAAAAGCAATTTGCAAACTTTCTATTTCTGCTATTAATTTATTATCATAGATTACTGGTTCTACGTCTCTTCTATCGTCATTTTTTCTGCGTTCAAAATTGCTTATAATATTGCTCATCAATACTCCTTTCAAAAAAATAGCTACTTTATTTTTTATGCAAATTAAAAGTTTTAAAATCTTCATTGTAAATATTATTAGTATAACATAGTTATTTAAAACATATTTACTATTATTTAGCAATTAATATGTTTTAAATAACTTACTAAATGTATTTTCAATAGTAATATAATTATTATTAAAAACATATTTATATGATATTATATTATTTAAATCAGGAAATATTTTAGTATATAACCTGATTCATTTCTTTACCTTATGATTTATTAAAAATAAGAGAGGAGTGTTTTAGTTATTAAGACAATGCGTATTAATCAATAATAAGTTTTAAACCCATAAGTCCCATCATGGTACCTGCAAGCCTTGAGATAAGTTTCTTAAACCTAGAATAAGAGCCTTGAGCTTTTTTACTTGATAACACAAGTGCTACAAATATATACCAAGTGCTGTCAATGATTAAAGCCAAAAAACATAAAATGTATAAAATATGAGCTGGTACATTAAGTGGCAAAAATGCTGCAAAAGCACTTGCAAAAACTATGGCAGTTTTAGGATTTGAAAGCTGTGTGAATAATCCCAACAAAAACATTTTACTAAGCTGCTTGGAAACAACTGTTTCTTTTGTGATACCTAAAGAAGGTGAAGAAACTTGCCACATTTTATACGCAATAAAACATAAATACAAACCGCCTAAGATTTTTAACAAAAGGTAAAGAAAAGGAACTTTTTGTAAAACAACAAATAATCCCAAACCAGCAATAAGTGCAAAAATACAAGCGCCAAGTCCTAAGCCAAGGCTTACACTTATTGCTTCTTTTTTGGATGAAGAAAGTGCCGTTTGAGCTACTAATACAAAACTAGGCCCAGGACTCATAACTCCTAAACATAAAAAAAGTAGTATTGGTAATAAAAAAGTGTATTCACCCATAAGAAACCTTGTTTTTATATTTTAATTAATCAAAATCTGTTTTTACTTACGCTTTTAATAAAGGTAAAGTATTCAATAAATCTTCACAATACTTCCACTGCTGTATTTTATTTTTCCATGTAGGTGGAATTGCCTTAATTCCTTTATAAGCTCCAAGTACCATTCCAATAGCAATTGACCTTGAAGCATTATCTCCTCCAACCATTGCATTTGCAACTAAGGCATCTTCAAGACCTTTTTCTTCATCACAATATTTTAAAATGAAATAAACAGCTCCTGGTAAAGTACCTTCTGTTGGACTTGCTTTTCCTACTTTAATAGGTTCGCTTCTTCCAACATCCCAAAGTTTAGCCATAGAAGTAAGAGCTAAATCATCACAGTATTGTTCTTTAAACAAAGAAGAAGAAGGATCATTTGCTTCTTGATATTTATTATAAGCTTGATTTACTTTATCTTCAAAAAAACCACCCATTAAAGCGGCCACATCTAAAATAGCTTTTTTAGGATGTGCGCCATTAATTACTCGATGTGTTACTCTTGCAAAAAACTCACCTCCTCCTAGGGCATGTTCATCTCTGTGTGTAAACATAGTTTTTCTAGCAACTTCAACTAAAGTCTTTTCATCATCAAAATAAGCATGAGCTGCAACATGTCGTATTGCCATAGCATTAGAGTGCCCACCTAAATATTGAACATCAATGCCACGTTTAACTTGTGCATAGGTTTCTTTGGTCATAGTACAAATCCAAGAGCCCCAAGAGTTTTCTAAACGATTCATCCAATGAGGTAATATATCTTCTACTTTAAACATCTTTTGCTCTTTTGATATACTTGAAAGATGTTCCAAAATAAGAATATTATAATCCCCATAATCAGTTGTTCCTCCAGCACTTTTTCCTGGATGATAATTTTGAGAACCCCAACCAATACCGTGAGTTTGACCACCAGTTAACTCACCAGGAGACATAAATTTTGTAATATTATCTTCTCCATATATTTCATAGATTTTATTTGCATCATACTCATAATGAGTAGATAAACATAAAGCATCTCCTGCAATACTTGCGAAAAAACATCCCTTGATAGCTTCTTCTTTTGTAATATTATTCATTTATTTTTTAAAATCATCCATATGTTCATCAAAGTATGCAATTGCACCTTCGGCAATTTCAACTGGTGATAAATCAGGATTTAATTCTTGAAATTTTCTTTTTACTTCACCTGCAACTTTGGCAGATTGAGGACCATTAGGAATACCTAATTTTTCAGAAATATGTTTTCTTAATTTTCCAAATGCTACTAATGCTGGTGGAAGTGATCTTTTTTCTTTTTTCTCTTCAACCTTTTTAACAGGTT
>CAJXWI010000390.1 GCA_913062735.1 uncultured Arcobacter sp. | reverse complement strand
TTTTCTTGGTTTTTATCTACTTCTTCATTAATTCTGCTCTCCAACTCGTGCTTAAGCTTGGTTCGTCGTGAAATAATCAAAAGATATATTACGTTAAAGAGAGTTAATAACATACCTGAGATAAAAACTATAGTAGGAAGAATTCCTCTTTTTCTTATAATATACTCTTTTGATGGATTTGCAACAATCGTCCATTGACGTCCAAGAATTTCAGGTATCTTTTTTTCGTAAAAAATAGTTTCATGTGCAGTATCTTTATTGTTTTCATGATGAATTTTTAAAACCTCAGGTTGTAAGGATAGTGTTTCATCTACAATTTTTATTTCTATACCATCATATTCATCTTCTAAAGAATCTGTAGGAAAAAGTTTATCAAAAATATAGGAACCCACTACAAAACCTTTTAAGTCTTCTTTACGTTTTTTCTGGGTTGAAAAACTGGTATTATAAACAGGAAGTATGGTTAAAAATCCTTTTTTATGCTTTCTGTCTTGAACAAGAATAACACTATTAGTAGCTTGTTCAGTTGCAGTGTTCATAGATTTTTGCAGAGCTCTAAATATATTAGGATCCGAAGAAATATCAAACCCAAATAATTTTTCATTTCCTATTGATGGAGAGATGTGATATACAGGAAAATATTCATTTTTATCTCTTTTTCTTATACTCTTTTTCTCTTCATTTATATTTGTAATTATAAAATGTTCTTCTTCAAATTGAGCTCTTTGATTGTGTTTAATACGTGGAACCCATGCAAAAGCACTTGATTCTGGATGTCGTGATATAATACTTTTCACTTCTCCATCAAATCGTTGATAATTATCATCTGAATTTGAATGAAATAGTATTGATACTGCATATAAGGACTCTAAGTCTATAGACAACTCACGATATACTGTTGCCGAATACTCATTAACTTCTTTTTGAAATTCTTTAATTATTGATTTTTCTGTAGTATTATAAAAGAACCAACTGCTTAAACTTGATATTAAAAACCCTACAGTTAAAACTATTATAATTATAAATTTAGAGTTGTTTTTTGGCATTTTTATCCTTTTTTAATACTGATTCGAAACAGAGCACCCTCATTGGTATTTTCAATCTCAAGTTTGCCATTACAATGATCTTCGATAATGGTTTTACTCATATAAAGTCCAAGGCCAGTTCCATCTTTTTTAATTTTTGTTGAGAAATAAGGATCAAATACTTTATCTAAATATTCTTTTTTAATACCGCCCCCATTATCACAAATTTCTAATATACAACTATCTTCTGTACAATAAGTATTGATAATAACTTTAGGGTTTTTTTTATTTTTTTCTAATAAAACATCTTCTGCATTTTTAAGAAGATTTAATATCACTTGACTTAATTGTGACGGATATGTATCAAATTTCTCTTTTGACATATAGTTTTTTACTAACTTTATACTTTTTTCTTCATATGATGAATAGATGATGTTAATAGTTTTATCAACAACTTCTGCAAAACTGACATACTCTTTTGTTTTATTTGGTTTATAAAAGTTTCTAAAATCATCGATAGTTGATGAGAGGTGTTGTGAGTATTCAGATATTAATTTGACTTCTTCTAGTAGCTCTTTATTGGAAATTTTATCATATAAATGAACTTGTAAAGATATAGTATTTGCTGTTGCTGTAATAGCTGTTAGAGGTTGTCTCCATTGATGAGCAATCATGCTTATCATCTCTCCCATTTGCGCCAGCTTGGATTGTTGTATAAGTTGGTTGGTTTTTTCTTGATTTTTTTTAATTTCATCCTTTACTCTATGCTCTAATTCAATGGTGAGATCATTGAGCTTTTTTTCTGTTGCTTTTAGCAGTATGTTGTGTTTTCGTAGAATAATTTGTCGATATATGATTATTAATAAAATGGCAATGATGACCCCTAGTATTTGCCATATGAGTGTATAATCAAATTCTTTTACATCATTAATAAATATCCACTTCTTTTCAATTCTGGAAAACTCCTCATTTGTAGTATTTGCCATAGCTTTTTGTATAATTTGATGAAGTATTGGCCAATCTTTTCTTATTCCAATATGTAAAGAGATATTAGATTGTTCTTCTTGAGTCATTTCTACATGATTAAGAAGGGAAATATTTGTAATTTGCTCCTCTTTTGCAGTAAAAAAAAGAACGAGAGGACTTCCTATAATTGCATCTATTTTCCCTTCTGATAATTGTTTGGCCATTTGTTTATCTGTATCAATTTCTATTATATTTATATTTGGTATTTTCTTTTTAATCATAGGAATACTAGCTTCCCCTTTTATCATCGCAACTTTTAACTTAGCTAAATCATCTATTGAAATATTTCTATTCTTTTGTGTTAAAATACCAAGTTTTCCACTATAGTAGGGCTTGCTGAATAAAGAAAATTTCTCTCTTTCAATACTTTTATAATATGCGGGTAATACATCAACCTTTTTATCTTTAAACAGTTCAAGTAATTCATTCCAAGAATAACCATTGATATATTTGATTTTAATACCAATCTTGTGAGCCAATAAGTTCATATGGTCAATTGATAAACCTTTAGGTTTATCATACTCTGAATAATCAAAAGGAGGCCAATATTCATTTGCCGCTCTTATTAGAGGATGTTCTTTTATCCAGTTTAATTCTTCTTGTGTAAATTTCAGAGTTTGATTATCATGTTTGTCATATGCATGAATATTGCTACTTACTAAAAATATAAAGAGTAACAATACTTTAAGTGTTTTCATAGTTTACCTTTTAACTTTAGTTCTGAAGTACAACATGAATTCTTCCATTGTCTTTGGCTTCATTCAGAGCCTTATCTGAGCCTTAAAAACCTTTTAGTTGAAAACCTGTACATATAGACACTCTAATGCAGAAACATTGATGATTTTCTACCTTTCCCGCCATATGTTCTCCATTAATATCGATAGGTATAATAACGGAAAATAAACTCAGAATTAACTCACTTTTATCATATGCTTGTTATTTTAAAACCTTGACCATAAATTGATTCAATAATATTGATATCCAACTTATTATTGAGTCGAGCAATAATATTTCTTACTCTTCTTTCGTTATATATGAAATCATCAAAAATATAGTTTTCTATTGATTCAAGAGGTTTTATACTTTGATTATTGGATACTAGAAATTGTATTAGACTTGATTCATTTTTGGTTAATCTAATAATCTGATTTTTTTGTTGTAATATTTTATTATTTTTGTCCCACATGTAATCTTTCTCAAACATCACTATATTTTTTATATCGTAATGTTTTGTGATAACATCATTTAGTACTTCACTTATTTGTTCTATTGGATATGGCTTTAAGATATATCCATCAATTCCTAATCTGATTGCTTTCATAAAATAATCGGTATTGTCATAAGCTGAAAAGATTATAATTGGTATTTCTTTATTGCTTTTTCTGATTCTTTGAATCATCTCTAATCCATCTTGTTTGGGCATTTGAATATCTGTTATGATTAAATCGATTTTTTTAGGTTGATTCTTTAGATGATAATTGTTGTATTTATCAAATCCTTCTTCCCCATTTGAAGCACAAAGTATATTCGGGAGCATTTTACCTAACATCTTAAGGGTTTGTTGCTGTACCTCTTCATTGTCTTCAACGTATAATGCTATGAAATTATTATCAATTCTCTTGATAAAATCCAATTTTTTATTTAACACATCTAATCCTTTTTTTTAACACCAAATCCATATTAACTTTTTGAGATTAAAATGAAACTTCTTATTGTGATACACAAA
>CAJXWI010000389.1 GCA_913062735.1 uncultured Arcobacter sp. | reverse complement strand
AGGTGCTATTCTTTCTCCTTTTGATTCTTTTTTAGTTTTAAGGGGAGTAAAAACCTTGGGAATTAGGATGCAAAGACATGAAGAAAATGCCAAAAAGATTGCCAAGTTTTTAATTAAACACCCGAAGGTTAATTCTGTGATTTATCCAGGATTAAAAGAATATACCTATGCAGAAATTGCGCATAAACAGTGTCTAGGGTTTGGAGGCATGTTGTCTTTTGAGTTAAAAGCTTCTTTAGAAGAGACCAAGAAGTTCCTTGAACACTTAACAATATTTAGTATTGCAGAGAGTTTAGGTGGAGTAGAATCTCTTGTTGAACTCCCTTCTATCATGACCCATGCATCTATTTCTAAAGAACACAGAGAAAAAATTGGATTGAAAGATTCACTCATTCGCTTATCTGTGGGAATTGAAGATATGGAGGATTTAATTGATGATTTAAAACGAGCTTTTAAATCTATTAAGAGTAAATAGGCGTGACAATTCCCACACCTATTTATCTTATTCTCGTTACTGTTTTTTGTACTCATGGATTAGCTTTAAAGTTGCCAAATCTTTTGGAGTTCCACGTTGGGTTAAATGTGCAGTGACTCTTTCATATCTCTCTTGATTGAAATTTTGTCCAAATTTACATTTTCCTGAAATCTCTTCAGGGACTAGTTTATATAAAGCAACTGCATTGATAGCTTTTTTATACATCTCATGATTGAGAGGGATATATTTACCCTCTTTTTGTAATTTTTGCATCAATGATTCAAGTGCACTTGCTTTTTCATCATAATCTTCGACAAATTTCATGGTACCATCAATGATGACAGATTTATATAAATGTGTCGCTGGACAAGCATTTCCTTTGTCTGTACTAAAATATGATGGTAGAAGTGAAAATGACTCTACTACAGAAAAAGAAGCAAGTGCATTGTCTTTAATTAGACTGATTTTTTTACCTTTTTTAGCACCATGAAAATAAATTTCTCCATCTACTTCTACAAAGTTTATAGGTACTGAGTAAGGTTTGTTATCGCTACAAAGGGCTAGTGTTCCATACTCCGCATCATCTAAGATATTTTGAATAAGTTCTTGGTCTGTTATTGTGACTGATTTTTTCATTTGTTTATCCTTTTAGTATTTCTAAATACTATTTCTTTATATTTTGGTATACTATCATTTATCTGTACTTGTCACAAGTGCCAAATAATTTATATTTAATAGGGACAGTTATGTATATTATCAATCACAAAAGTAAAACAGCTCTGTATATTCAACTATATACACAAATGAAAAAAGACATCATGGAAAACTACAAAGCGGAGGACAAGCTTCCCTCCATTAGAAAAATTGCATCCTTATATAACTTGAGTAAAAATACAGTTGAATCTGCGTATAGCCAATTAGTTGTTGAGGGATATATTGATAGTAATTATAAAAGTGCGTATACCGTCACGGATACTGTTTTTTCTAATTTTACAACAGTTGGTGAGATTGAGGTGAATGACACAGAAGTAAAAGAAGAATATCTTTATGACTTTTTCCCTGCACGTCTTTCCAAAGATTCTTTCCCTTTAAAACTGTGGAAGCGACTTTTTGTTAAGGGAATTGATGAGACACTAGATTTTGGAGCTTATCCAGATGGACAAGGTGAAGCAGGTCTGAGGATTGAAATTGCAAAATACATAATAGAGTCACGTGGGGTGAAGTGCCATAGCAATCAAATCATTGTTAGTAATGGTCTAGGTGATTCCCTTGGCCTTGTTGCAAAAATACTTAAAAGTAATCACGACACCATTGCCATGGAACATCCAGGATATAGTACTACTACAGAAGTTTTTGACAGTTACTCTTATAAAATTGATAAGATTTCAGTGGATGAAAATGGTATAAAATTGGATGAGCTTGAGAAATCAAAAGCAAAGTTAGTTTATACCACACCCTCACATCAATACCCAACAGGTGTGATTATGCCAATATCAAATAGGATGAAACTTTTAAAGTGGGCGCAAGAAAAAGATGCATTGATTATTGAAGATGATTATGACAGTGAATTAAGTTATGAAAACAGGCCTATTCCTGCTCTTCAAGGTCTAGATTCAAATGATAGAGTAATTTATCTAGGAACGTTTTCAAAGTTTTTATCGGCCTCCTTACGGGTAGGTTATATGGTACTTCCAAATCATTTGATGGCAAAGTATAAAACATTGTTTAATGCAACTACAGCTAGTGTTTCAATCACTACTCAAAAAACATTGGAACTATTTATGAGTGAAGGCCATTGGGAAAGTCATTTACGAAAAATAAGAACAATTAACCGTAAAAAACATAATTTGATGAAAAAACTACTTCAAGACAAACTTGGATCAACTATGAAGATAGAGAGTCAAGGAGCAGGTTTGGCCATACTGATAAATCCAAGAGTAGATTTCGATTGGGAAAAGTTAAAAATAGAAGCAAAAAAACAAAAAATGAAGATTTATTTTGCAAAAGCTAAGTCTGGTGGAGAATGGGAAGCTATTCGGATGGGATTTGGTGGATTTGAAGAAGATGAAATTAAAAAAGCTATTGAGGTATTCTCACAAGTTTGGTATAGCTGTTTAAAATAAAAGGGAATTACTTTATATTAGATTTTCCAGTGACTGAATGTTCCTTGGTCTAAATGCTCTTTTGCACAAGAACATAAATCTGGGAAAAAACTCATAAAATCTTTTTCTAACTCTAGAATATTTTTCTCCACTGCTTCAAAATATCCTGAGGCAGTTTCTCTGGCAAGCAGTCTTGGGGATAGTCTCATATCCAGACGTTCAAAAGATGTTTGAAGTTGTTCTAAGTCATGGTACTTATTTAAAGTATCTCTTTGTACTAAATTATTTATAAAAGATTGCGCTTTGGGAGATAGAAACTCTGATCTTTCTTTGGCTTGAAGATAAAAGTTATGAGTGAACTCTCGGACTGGAATATTACAAAAAGTATCCCAGTTTTTTGTGAGAAAATAATCATAAGTAAGATCTATAATTACAGCTTTTAACAAACCTTTTTTTCTCAAACTGACTTTACTTTTTGATACTGTTTTATGAGAATCTGTATAGGCATCTATGATTTTATGTACAGACATACCCTTTGACAAGCCTACACTAGCATCACTCCATAGTTTCCCTTTTAATGGGTCAGCAAGAATATTTCCCATTTGGAAATCTACGTTTTGCTCAGATAAAAAAAGATGCGCTAGCCAGTTCATGTGTAGTTCCTAGTAAAATGTTGTAGTAAAGCAATTATATACTTTTTGCTTAGGCATGTAACTGAAATTTTTTAATAAGTTGTAATTTAAGATTTACTCTTCTTTGAGGTTTTCAAACTCAAGTGAGCACATACTTGGAATAAACTCTTGTATATCATATTTCGCAAGACCATTGATTTTAAAAGGATCAAGTTCAAGTACGCTCACAAGTTTTTCCAATGAATTTATTTTTGAAAAAATAATACCACCAGATCTGGGAACTTTTCGTCCTGAAGCTATAAAATGACCTAGGGAATATTGTTCTTTTAGATAACTCACATGAAGATCTATGAATTTATCTACTTTTTCTAAAGGGGAGATATACGTAAGCGATATGATAAACATTTTTATCCTTTATTTTTCTGACGTAGTATACATAATTATATTGTTAATTACTTATACATCGGAAATAAAGAAAATAAAAACCTTGGAAACATTGAGATTCCTAAATTGCGGTGGAATCTCAATAAGGAGAGTTCAGAACATCAGGGGGGCGATGTTCTAATTA
>CAJXWI010000388.1 GCA_913062735.1 uncultured Arcobacter sp. | reverse complement strand
CGACGCCAAGTTTAATAATACGTTGTGCTTGCTCTGCATTTTTAATCCCACCGCCGTAGCATAAAGGCATTCTGCTCTCATTTGCTAAATGTTCAATCATTATATAATTTGGTTCATTACCATTTACACTTGCATCAATATCTAAAATAATGAGTTCATCTACTTCTTTTTCATTAAAAATTTTGACCGCATTGATCGGATCACCAACATACTTTGGATCTTTAAATTTTACTGTTTTTACTAACCCTTTATTATGTACTAGTAAGCAGGGAATAACTCGTGAACGCAGCATAGTTATAACTCCGCAAAATTTTTAAATAAATTAATTCCATTAGAATGACTTTTTTCAGGGTGAAACTGAAAACCAAAAATATTTTCTTTATTAATTGAACAATGAAAAGTATTACCATAACAAGCTTCAGCTAATACATCATTTTTGTCATTACATTTAAAGTAAAAAGAATGTAAAAAATAAAAGCCTTTTTCTTTATCAATAAGTTTAAATATGGAATGTTCACGTTTCACGTTTATTTCATTCCAACCCATATGAGGTAATTTGGGTTTATGTTTAATAGTACTCTCATCGAATAATTTTACTTGAGCATCAAACCAACCTAATCCATCAAGTTCACCCTCGTCGCTACTCAATGCCATAATCTGCATACCAACACAAACACCAAGTACAGGTACTTTCTTATCTAGAATCATCAAGTCTAAGACTTCACGCAAACCTGATTTATTAAGTTGTGACATAGCCTCATCAAACGCACCGACTCCTGGTAGGATGATTTTATTAACGCCATCAAGTTCCTCTGGTTGAGAAACAAATTTACATTCAACTTTAAGTTTTTTGTAAATATTTTTAATGGCTTGAATATTACCAGAACCATAATCGATAATACCGATCATCGTTTTCCGCCTTTTTCAAGCCCTATAGCGCGTAAAACTTTCGCACCAACATCATAAAGAGATTGCTGATTTTTGTAACTTTTATACGTTTTATTTGGGGCGTCAAAATACCCTTGTAATTCATCAACCGTGATTCCCAATTTATTAGCTATATATTCGAAGTCTTCATCGATTGTTTCTGGGTCATATGCAGGTAACTGGAGCTGCTCAATTGCTTCATCTCTCGTCATTTGTCCAGTTAAAATTAAACTTGAATATTGGACTTTACGTGTATCAAAACCAAACTTTTCAGCTAACCAATAACTTTCATAAAAACGAGTAAAACGTGATTCGAAATGTTTTTGAGGATAACGCTGATAATTAAATTTTTTCTCTAAAAACTGTGTTGCTTCTTCTTTGTTGTAAATCATAAAATCAAGGGGTCTCGTTAGTTTAATTCCCTTAAAATATGGTAAATATATCTTATGCCATAAAATGTTCGTTATTGGATATTGATTAAGTGGAGTATTTCCAAATTGCTTATGTATATCTTTTAATTGTCGAGAGTCTGATTGAAAATACATCCACTCTAGCGGGTTTCTAATACATTCTGTGGAATAGTTACCACCGGTCAAAATGTTTTTTACATTATGTTTTGATGCGAATTTATACATTGTCGCAAAAAAGGCATGATCTTGTGGCGTATCTATATGAGAAACGCCTGATTTGAAAAATGATAACTGGAGGTCTTTCATTTCTTCCCAATCAATAACCTCTGTATAGAGATCTAACCCTAGACCATCCACCATACGCTCAATATTAATCACAGCTTCCTGTGAATTCCAACCTGCATCGACATGAAAAACTAACGGCCTTAAACCCATTTTTTCCACAGCCAAATAAAGTAGATAGGAACTATCTACTCCACCACTCATTCCCATTAAACAATCGAAATCATGCCCGCGACCTTCTTTTTTAATCTTACTCCCCAATCTCATTAAAGCCCCATCATCGAGACCATCAGGGTTCCACTTTGGTAAAATATCAGAAAAGTAAGTATTACAATGATCACAGACACCATTCTTATCAAAAGTAATTTTAGTATCACTTGTGTCCATTACGCATTTACTACAAACCTTATAATTCATCACTATACTCTTCAAGTTTTATATAAAATAATGCCGGGTCTTTAACAAAGGGAGATAATTTTTTTAATTCTTCATCTTTCAAACTCCACCACTGTAACCGCAATGCAGTTTCAATCAGTTCTGAGGAGAACCTATTTCTTATTTTTTTTGCAGGATTTCCAGCCCATATTTCGTAAGGGGGAATTGATTTTGTAACAATTGAACCCATACCAACAACAGCGCCATCTCCAATTGTCACACCTGATTTGATAACTGAATTTATACCAATCCAGACATCATTCCCTACTATTGTAGTTGCAGGAATAGGTCTTTCAAATTTAGATATCTTAAATTTTATGCTATCACGACCTTTATAAAAAACAGGAGACATGCCAATCCAGTTCATAGGATGCTCTCCTGAGCCAATCACTACATTATTTGCAATGGATGTAAATGCTCCAATGTTACAATAATAAATACTGCAATTATAACCGCAAAATGAATGCCTATCCATCACCACATAATCTAAAGAAGAGCCACTCTCTACTTTACTAGTTCTATGAACTATGGAATTTGATAAAGAACAAAAACGAAGTTTTTTGAAAAGTTTATTCAAAAACTTAAAACCTAAATGGAAATACATAAACACATCCAGTTGATATAGATATAAAACTTATTTTTTTAGCCAATATTTTTTAAAAACTTCTATCTCATTAGAAGAGTAAAAAAATCTTAAATAAGTATTCGTATAAATGAAATTTAAATAATCCTCACTCAGTTCAAGGCCATCTTTGAATTCAGAATAAGATCCAGCATACTCTTGATCTCCTCTCTTATTTACATGAGAAATAGCGTCAATCCCAATACTTTGCATTAAGATATCCTTACACTCATCCAACCTTTCTAACTTAATTATAAATATATCAATACCACTTACATTAAAGCTGAAGAAAGGATTATTTTTATTCACATCAAAATCTTCAATCTTTACATCAACTATTCTAAAAATCTCATTCTCAAACCAATTATTAATAACTAATGGATTTACGTCATGATAAAATTCTACGTGACAGAAATTGTTCTTTTTGACTTTAGTTGTTTGGAAATACGAACTAATATTTCTTATAATTGGTTCTCGTATAGGAACAATAATTTTATTTATTGACCTTTTCTTAATTTTCAGCTTAATGAAATAGCCAATAATATTCCAGTAAAAATACTCTGATAAAAATTCAGAAACACTGAGTTTCGAATCATATGATACAGAGAAGTATTTGTTACTTGTACCTGACAAAGTATGCACATGAAATGTCTTTTTATTATCACAAAAGGACCTAGAGCCAACCTTACCTACTGAATACACAAGAGTATCAATATTTCTCAATCTAAAGATATCTCTTATTATAAGATAAGGCATTTTAGCTAAACGTAATAAAACTAACATAATATACAGTCCAATCTTGAATACAATTTATTAACATGTACTATTTCAAATTCATCTTTAAAAGAACAAAAAAGTTATAAAATAAATAGATTAATGATTGAATTAAATTGCAATGAAGACTGTATTTATTTATTCATAGAACCTATTAAATATTTATCTTATAGAGTCTTTAATTTTCTCTCATTTCATGACTTTTTGGGCAAAACTATTCTTATTACGGGTGTCACAGGTGGGGTTGGGAGAAATTTAGTAAGTCGTCTTTCTGGCCCTGGTGTGAAGTTGATATGTGTTTATCACTCTAATTATCAAGCTCTCTATGCCGCTGAC
>CAJXWI010000387.1 GCA_913062735.1 uncultured Arcobacter sp. | reverse complement strand
AGCAGCGAAGAGCTTATAGGTTACTTTAGCTATCTATCATCGCTGCTTAGCTAAGAGGTAGTGAATACAAATGGGTTAACTTTAAATAGAGCAATCACTAAAGTATCATTTAGAGTCATTACTTCGGTCATTTAATTTAAAAATCTAGAGTACAACCGCCGCCTACTTTAATAAATCTATCCGTTTCGCCATTTTGTTGAAACTCGAGTATCGCTAAATTTATATCATTAAGTAATTGATGCCATGTTTCATATTTATTGCTAATAGCAAAATATAAATGGTTATATTTTAATGCCGGTTCAACTCTTTCAATGCTGTCGAGCAGTGCTTGTTTATTGCGGTTTGATAAGTTGGAATAATTGACACTATAGTTAAATACACGAGGGTCGCCAATGATCAAGTCGACTCTTTTGGCGACGAGTAACTTAACTAATTGCAGTTCATCTACTGCTTCAACAGTTAAGAATTGCTTTGAATCCATCATGGCATCAAACTCAGGTGTGTTTTGATAACCTCGTACAACACCGATCACCTTGCCTTTTAAATTAGCCAAATTTCCTTTGAAATCAAACGGGTCGTCTTTTATTTTTAGCAAGGATAACTCACCACCTGGAAATTTATTTGAAAGCACTAGCAGTTCACGACGATTTTTTCCTATCATGGCGTCTGATGGCGCCGAACTTTCAATAAAGTATTCAGGAAAAAGGATATCCATTTGCCCTCGTTCAACGAGCATAACTGATCTCGCCCAAGGGTAAAAATGAATATTTACTTGATAACCTTTACTGACTAATATTGCGACGGCAAATTGAAAAACCCAGCCTTTATTGCAGACACCCTCACTAATATAGGGAGGCCAATTAAGGGTTGCTAAATTAATGACTTTGTTCGAGTCTGCGTTAAAGCGGTAACCCTTTGGAGTTTTTATTCCTTCAAAAGTATATTGTTCTCCATTAGACTCATAAGTAACTGTTAATTTCTCATTTGGTTCTTCAGTTTGTGCAACGGCAACGAAACTGAAACAAGCAGTTAAGAAAAGTGAAAAAGTAAGGCTTTGAAGGTTACTTAAAACCAAGTTAAATATGCTAACAAGCGGGGGAACCTTTACTAATAAAGGACTTTGTTCTTGTGTTGCTAAAAGGTAGTTTGGCATGAACTAAAGCTCCGTAAATTAATTTTTTAACGCTAGTCATAGTGTAGTCGTTGTTCGCTAGTATTTCCTTTGTAACTACTCTCGACTTTGTTAAAAACTGTTTAAGCTATTGTGAAAGAAACGACCTATAAATGACAGCAGTTTTAGTTAAAATTATTTTACAAATAATAACCAATATAATAACAATTAAAAGAGCTCTCTAGGCATTGATTTCCATGTTAATGCTCATTACTACTTTATATCAGTAATTGTGAATGAGTATTGATGCGATAATGTTCAAAACCGGCTATTTTTAAAACCGCATTTATCTTTGCAGTTCAACAATCAACTTTTAAGTCTTAGCTAACATATTCAGTTGGAATTTATTTATACATTTTGCTTTGCACAATAAAAAACAAACGTTTCATTTTGCAAGTTTGCACCACTGTTAGTTGCTGGTTGTTATATTAACTGTTGTTTTTAAATGTTTTTTACAATGTACTTCTGTTTTAAATCGTCTGGTCTGCTTTATGCAATTCAATCTATATATTGCATAAAGCTGGAGACTATTATGGAAGAAGAACATCATACAATTTGCCTACTGTTAGATAGTCGAACATATGGCGGCATAGAAACACATGTTTGTCATTTAGCTAAAGGTCTAGTCGCTGCCGGTCATACTGTTAACATTGTTTTGATTAGCGATCATGGTTTTCATCCTGTTTTCGAAGGAGACGAATTTACCCGTTCAATAACACTTAAGCCTAATAAATGGCCTTTTTCTTTACTCAATTTAATAAGAAATCTGAATGCAGATATTATCCATACGCATGGTTATAAAGCTGGGATAATCGGACGTTTATTGAAAGTTTTTCATAAGAAAACAATTGTCTCTACATTTCATGCCGGTGAAAAAGGCAATTTTAAAATGCGTATTTATAGTTTTTTGGACAGATTAACATCCCTAATTTCCTTTCGTATTTGTGTCTCTGAGAAAATAGCTAAATCTTTAGGCAAAGACACCTGTGTCATTCAAAATTTTATTGAAATGCCAAAAGAACAATCTGCGGTAAATATTCAAGGGTTCCAAATAGCATTTGCTGGTCGTTTTAGTTTTGAAAAAGGCCCTGACATCTTTTGTAAAATAGCAAATAGATTACCAATGCTACATTTTGCTATGTACGGTGACGGGCCAATGTATGCACAGGTAAAACAAAGTAAATTGAAAAATGTAGATCTTATCGGGCATGTAGACACAATGCACGATCATTGGAAAAACATAAAATTACTTTGCATCACCAGCAGAGAGGAAGGACTTCCTTTAGTCGCACTTGAAGCTTTAGCCAGAGGGATCCCTGTGATTAGTTTTGATGTTGGTGGTCTAGCCAATGTGGTCTTTAATGATAAAACAGGCTGGTTGGTTCCTCCTCTTGATGAATATACATTTGTAAATCGCATAGAATTTGCTTGTCAGCTAAACAATAAAGCAACCAATGACATTAGTATATTTTCCAAAAAATTTATAAAAAATAAGTATTCATCGAATGCCATTCTTCCATTGATTATAGAGTGCTATAGAGCGGCGCTTAAAAGAGCATTTTATGCTTAATAAAAAATACAAAAACTTACTTAATCAATCAGCTCTTTATGGCTTAGGTATATTCCTAATGAAGGGCATTTCACTGGTAATGTTGCCTGTTTATACTCATTACCTATCACCTACTGATTATGGTCGTTTAGAAATACTCGTTATCTCAGCAAATATTCTTTCAATCATCTTAAGTTTTGGTTTAGTAGAAGCACTTTGTCGGTTTGTAGGACTTAGTGACAACCTAGCAGATAAAAAGAAACATGCTGGAGAGTGTTTATTTATTGCCATTATTATTGCGGTTGTTTCATATATATTCTTTCATTTTTATTCAACCGTCTTTGTTGATTTCTTACCCGGTAGAATTGATGAAAAAGAAATGTACTTGTTGGGTATTGCATTAGCTGTTGGGGGAATGATTAATGTACCTTTAGCATGGTTACGAATTACGGATAATGCATTTTTATTTTTTAAGGTAACAATCGCCAAAGTTATTATACAAGTAGCTTTAACGCTATATTGGTTATCGTCGGGTCTAGGGATTTTAAGTGTATTAGGTGCAGGTGCTGTTTCTTCCGTTTTAGTTGCATTTTTTCTAAGTTATGTTCAAGTAAGAGAAACGGGGTTAAACCTATCTTTATCAAGTCTAACGAGCATATTAAAATACGCATATCCCATTTTAATTGGCGGTTTGGCTACTTTCGCATTATCGGGAATGGATAGGTGGATTTTAGCTGAATATTTTGGCGCCCAAGAGATTGCTGCGTACGCGATTGCTATAAAATTTGCGTTAGTACCCACTTTACTTATTCAACCGTTTACTTTGTGGTGGTTTCCAAAAAGGTACAGTGTATTGAATGAAAAAAATGGTCGGGAACTCAACGCTCATTTTTCTATTTTAGGCTCAATGATTTCCGTTTTACTTTGTGGAGGCGTTGGCCTTTTAGGGCCCTATTTAATTCAACAATTAACCCCGCTGGAATATCACTCTGCAATACAAATACTGCCTTGGTTATTGTTATGCTCATTAATAAAGATGGTCTCTGAGCTGTTAAATTTAGGTTGTTTT
>CAJXWI010000386.1 GCA_913062735.1 uncultured Arcobacter sp. | reverse complement strand
TAATGCTTGGAAACATCAACTAATAGGAAGAACTTCTTTAAAAGAAGTTGTTCTAAAAGATAGATTAGAAACCGCACTAAAAGATTTAAATCCTACTTTATCTGATTCTTGTATCTTATATGCCATAGAAGAACTCACAAAATCAAGAATAAGCCTTTCCGAACTTGAAGCAAATGAAGAAGTCTATTCTCTTATAAAAGACGGAGTTAGAACAACTTTTTCAAACTCTGAAGGAAAAGATGAAGAAGTAATAGTAAAAGTCATAGGATATGAAGAGAATAAAAAATACAATGATTTACTCGTAGTCTCTCAATTAACAATAGAATACATAAACTCAAATAGCAATAGAAGACCTGACTTGATTTTATATATCAATGGTTTACCTTTGATTATGTTAGAGCTTAAAAATGCCACAATCAAAATTAAAACAGGCTATGATAAAAACTTACAAGATTATAGACGAGATATTCCACAACTATTTTATTATAATCTTTTTGTAGGTATCTCAAATGGTATACAAACACGATTGGGAAGTTTTAATGCTCCTTGGGAGCACTTTTTTGCTTGGGCAAAACTGGAAGACAATGTGAAAAATCACGAACAAGATAGTTTAACCTTAATAGAATCCAAAAGTAAAAATGAACATTCCAGATTATCTTTAGAGCTTTTATGTGAAGGACTTCTAAATAAAGATAATATCGTGGACTACCTTGAAAACTTTGTACTTTATCACAAACAAAAAGTAAAAGTTATTGCAAAAAACCATCAGTTTTTAGGTGTGAATGAAGCTGTACAGTCTTTAGAAAATGCAGATGGTTCTGGAAAACTAGGAACATTTTGGCATACGCAAGGAAGTGGTAAGTCATACTCAATGATATTTTTTTCTAAAAAAGTTAGAAGAAAAATAAAAGGTAATTGGTCTTTTTTAATTATCACTGATAGAAATGATTTAGATGATCAAATCTTTAAAAACTTTTGTGATACTAAAGCTATATCTTTAGGAAAAAATGAAAAAACAAATAACAATGAATATAGAGCAAAAGGACAAGGAAGTAGAAAACAACTTGAACTTGCACTTAGTCAAAACAAAAGCTTTTATTTCTCTACTATTTTTAATTTCGGAATTCAAAAAGGTAAAAAATATACTCAAAAATCAAATAGAGACGATTGGATAGTAATTGTAGATGAAGCTCATAGAAGCCAATATAAAGGATTAGGTGAAAACCTAAAGATTGCCTTGCCTAATGCACAGTTTATGGCTTTTACTGGTACGCCTATTTTAAAAAAAGGATTAACTGAACAATGGTTTGGAGGATATGTATCAGAATATAACTTTGCTCAAAGTATAGAAGATGGAGCAACCGTTCCTTTGTACTATAGAAAAAGTGTTCCAAGTGTTGTTTTAGAGAATGAAGAGTTAAGTGATGAAGCTTTAGAAATACTTGATTCTTATGATATAAATGATGATCAACTGCAAAAACTAAATAAAGACTACTCAACACTATTTGAAGTAGTTAAAAGAGATGATAGACTAGATGAAATAGCAAAACACATAGTTAATCATTTCCCTTCACGATTAGATGTAAGAAATGATAGTGGAAATAGAAAACCTATGAAAGCTATGATTATTTCTATTGATAAATTTACAGCGGTTAAAATGTATAACAAAGTTCAATTAGCTTTGAAAGATGAATTGAAAAATCTTCAAAGAGATAAATCAAAAGTAAAAGCACAAGAAGATAAACAAAGAATTCAAAGAAAAATTGACTTTATAAACGAAACAAAAATGGCAGTAGTTATAAGTCAAGAGGGTAGCGATAAAGAAGAGATAAAAAAATTTGAAGAAGAGGGATTAGATATAAAACCTCATAGAGATTTGATAAACTCTATTGATGATAATGGAAGTGACATTGAAGATTATTTTAAAGATCCAAATAATTCATATAGAATTGTATTTGTAACCGCAATGTGGATGACTGGATTTGATGCTCCAAGTATATCTACTTTGTATCTTGATAAACCAATGAAGAACCATACATTGATGCAAACAATAGCAAGAGCTAATAGAGTATATGAAGGTAAACAAAATGGTATGATTATTGATTACTTTGGAGTATTTAGAAATCTTAAACAAGCACTTAGTGATTATGCAGAAGGTTCTAGTGGGGAGAACTCTCCTTTGGATATGCCAGTAAAAGAGTTTGAAGATTTACTTAATCTTTTAAATGAATCTATATATAAGTGTAAAGAGTTTTTGAATACTTTGGGTATTGATGTTGAAAGAATTCATGATTTGGGTGAAAAAGGATTTTCAGAAGTTCAATTATTCAAGGATTTTGCTGATGTATTATTACAAAGTGATGATACAAGAAGAGAATATAATCTATTTGTAAATACTATCTCATCTTTGTATGATAGTGCTAAACCTGAAGTGTATGCTACTGATAGGCTAAAACAAGAAAGAGATCTGTTTATTTATTTAAAAGAAATAGTAAATAGAAAATGTGATCGTGATGAAGAAATACAAAAAGCTAGAAAAGAAGTAGATAAACTTCTTGATAGAAGTGTATTAGGGAATAATGATTTAGAAGAATCTAAAGTTACAATTAAAGATTATAAACTCATAAATCTAGGTAAATTAGATTATGAAAAATTAAAAAAAGAGTTTCCTAAAAAATCTTTCAAAAATTCAAGTTTTACTGATTTAAAAGAGTTTATGGAATTAAAACTAAAACAAATGATGGCTTATAATAAAACAAGAGGGAACTTTCTTGAAGATTTTCAAAAAGTTATTGATGAATATAATAACGGAAGTATAGAAGTTGAAGAAGCCTATGAAGAGTTATTGAGCCAAGCGCAAGATCTTGATGTTGAAGAAGAAAGATATGTAAGAGAAGGGTTCGATAATGAAGAAGAATTAGAACTTTTTGATTTACTAAAAAAAGACAAATTGACTAAAGATGAAGAAAAAGAAGTTAAAAAAGCATCAAAAAGGTTACTCAAAACTTTAATCTTAAAAAAAGAAGAATTGTTTATTTTTAACTGGCATAAAGATGAGAGCCCCAAAGCAAGAGTTGAAGATCAAATAAGAGTAATTTTACATGATGAATTACCAGTTTCATATGATAGAGAAATATTCATGGAAAAAAACAAAGAAGTGTTTAATCATATTTATCATCTAGCTGAGGTTGGAAGTGGATTTTATGCAAGTGCATAAACAAAATAAGGAGAAGATTTGGTAATTATTAACAACTGGTATGAAGCCTACAAGAAAATTAGTTTTTTGTTAAATGAATTTTATAAGTTTAATAATGAAAAAAGTTCAAAAGAACTTGCAAAACTTTTATTAAACGATAAAGATTTTTTAAATAATAATACCTGGGCTACAAAAAAGAATAATATTCCGAAAAGGAGTTTTTTAGATCCTATTCATATCTTTGCAAGTTTTAATTATCATAATATTGATCCAAAAATAAAGATTAAAAAGATTGAATATTATATTAATACATTGCAAAAGTATTTAGATAATACAATGTTAGTTTTTGAAAAGAGAGATGAAATAAAATTATCTAAGAATATAGAATTTATTGGTATCCCACACATTAATATAACTAAATTGATGGCAGATAGAGATTCTAATGATCAAATTAAAATATGGAAAGTTTTTAATGGCTTATTATCAAAATATACGGAAGATTATTTGACATTAGCTTTTAGACAAGTTTCTAATTGGTACGGAATAGCTGTGCCATCTTTGACAATTTTTTTATTTTGGATTGATTCTAGTAAG
>CAJXWI010000385.1 GCA_913062735.1 uncultured Arcobacter sp. | reverse complement strand
TTCGCAACCATAGAAACGATATACTTTAAAACTTTTATCTTTTGTTAATGTACAATGAAGAAGTAATTTTGCAAAATTGCGAATAAATATATTCACATCTTTAGTTGTATTTTGTCTAGCATAAGTATTTAAGTCATTTATTTTTATATTATAAATATATCCTTGTATTTTCTGTTTCAATACCTTTTCTAGATCAACTATAAATACAGATTTTGAATATAAATTCATTAATTGATTTACCATCTTTTTTGGTTTTATGATTAATTTTTTTTCAAAACTCAAACTACTTTTTTTTATCATATAATTCAGAGCCAATGAAATGACTTGTAATTCTTTATTCTTTGGTATTTTTTTTAATACTCTAAACTTATCATCTAGTATATCTTGTGAAAAGTTTTCTAAATATTTTAAAGGTCTACACAGAAAATTTATACATATTATTATAAAAAAAGTTGAAATAAAAAATAGAATAATCGATTGGATTAATATGTTTTTCCTTTTATTCTCAATCCATAAATTAAAATTCTTTTGCTTATTATTAAAAGTCTCATTGCCAATAGGATTCATTGGAAAAGGCAGAGTATGCCAGGAAGAGTTATCTTGAGATTGAAGAGAAATAGTTTTATTTGGAGATCTAGACGTCAATACTTCGTCAGTACTTTCAATAATTAATATGGCATTTCCTGTAAATAGAATAAGCAATATGAAAATTAGACCTATGTATAATTTCTTAGTGAATGACATAAAGTACCTTTTTTTAATATAGATTTTAATTATATTTATCTATCATCGAGTAATATAAACCAGAGATTTTAACTAGTAATCCAAATAAATTAATAAAATAATGAATACCAAATAAATAATTACTACATCTTTAATAAAGTAACTTATAAAAATATACAAATCAACTGGTGTCCCTTCAACCATTAAACTAATTATTAGAGCTGAAAATATGACAACTATTGATAAGAAAGTTAACCCAAAAAGAAAAATAATTTTTGTTAAATACTTTTTTTTGAAAAATTGAGCCCTTCTCATAATGTTTCCTTATGGATAATTTAATAATACTTAATAGCAGAATATATCGATTTTCATGAACATATCGAAATATATTTTCCATGATTTTTAGTTTTTCTACGTTGTGTATATATAAGTTACTAGATAATTACTTTTAGTATAATAATATATTTTTTGATAAAATACGACAAATAGCTGAAAAAGATATCTTTTTCTGTTCTAAACCTGTCACTAACATAATAATTTCAAAGTAGTAATATTAATAACTTCTTTAATTATTTTTACTAATTCATTTTGTAGCCAACACCTTTAATGGTTAGAATCGTCTTAGGAGGAAGTTTTTTACGAATATTTTTGATAAATGTATGAATAACATTGTCATTCATGGATGAATCTTTCCAGAGGTATTCTTTCATATCTTGATATGAAATTGTTTTTTGATTTTTAAACATGATTTCTAAAAAAATACATTCTTTTTTTGTTAAAGAATAAGAATTATTTTGACATCTTATCTTGAAATCGTTAGGTTCAAACACACAAAAATTTGATATTTCATAAGTTATATTTAAATTGTATCTTTTGGAAAAAACTTCGAATAATTTTTCTAAATCTGAATTAGTAATTGGATTTAGTAGTAATTTTGAGATATCTTGTTCAACAATTTTTAATACTTTATATATATCCTCATATGAAAATGAAAGTGCAATTTGCGTGCTTTTGTCAGAGCATCTTAATTCTTTTATGAACTTGACAACATCCATTTTAGGAAAATTGATATCTACTAAAATAAAATCAGTTCGTTCTTCAGAATAAATAGCTTGTGCTTCTTTTGCATTATGAGCAATTAGTATCTTCTCAAATGTCAACTTTAGTTTTTCAACTACAAACAAAGCTGTATGCGATTCTTCTACTATGTAAAGTAAACTTAAATTAGATAACACGTTTACTATTGAATTTTTCATAATTGTCCTTACCTAGTGTAATTATTAATAGAATATTTACAAACTAGAATGACATGATTATGATTTTTTGAATTATTGCTCTTTTTTTATAAGTACTAGTAAAAAATCTATGAGCTTCAAATTGCAAGTATTTCTTATAAAATTAATCTTTATTTTTCTTAATTGCTTTAGCCGTTATAATCGTAAACGTATAAGAATTTACGCTTAAAATTGCATTGTATTTACTGTTTTTAAAATAATGATTTTTACCTATTGATTCTATATTTTCAATAGTTGTTGTTAAAATAATTTCTTTTAAATAAATTTCTGTTTCATCATCTGATAAATTAGCAATATCAAGATTCTTCTTTATTCTCATAAATCCCATCTTAGTATTTCTAAATTCATTGGTTATTGATAGTTTTAGGCTTTCATTCATTTCTTATCTTTCTATTAATTAACGAACTATTAGAATCTCTAACTCTTCAATTTCACTAGGAACTTCAAAATACTTAGTAACATGATGAAACATTTCTTCGCTATCAAAAGCAGCACGTTCTGGCTGTTCTATTCGTCTTTTTGATATTTGTTCTAAACATTTTTCATCGCTAACATCTATAAAAATTAAGTTATGAACAGCTTCTATTTCTTCACTAAGTTTTTTAAACCACATTCTTTGTTTAGCAGTATTACCAGGAAAATCTAAAACAACATTTGTTCCTGTTAAAAGAATCTTTTGTACATGCGTTTTGATTAAGGGTCTTAAAATAGAAGAGTATTTTATATAATCATCAAAAGATGAAATTTCTGTAGGATAAAGAGTAGCCAACCATTCATCTTCTGATATTAATATTGTATTCTTTTCTAAAGCAAGCTCTTTTGCTTTTGTCGATTTTCCAGCACCCATTTTTCCACAAAAAGATGTCAAGGTTCCTTTTTCTATCATGTATTCCCTTTTAAAGTAAAGTTACTAAATGGGGTCACCCCCTTTTTCTCTTTTCTAATCGTATCCAATACAAGAAAAGAGTAAGAAATTTAATCCACACTTTAGTAAATTTATTTATTATTGTTATTTACCTTTGAAAACCAAGCATGAATAAAAAGTGTTTGAAAAAATAGCACGGGCTCGTCAAAACCACTTGTTTTTATAAGTGATGCTAGTTCTTTAGTATCTAACATAGCTACTTTTGTACCAAAGGATTCAACTCTGACAGGCATACTTGCATATTCATGTAAATTAATCCAAACTTTCAAGAGTTTTTCATATTCAAGAGATGACATATCACCTGCTAAATCAGCATTAATCATATAAGCACCATTTTTAAGTTTTGAGTATATTCCACTAAAAAATACAGTACGTTCAATCTTATCCATAATAAAGTGAGAAACCAAAATACTAGTAGCAAGATCAAATAAATCAGTTTTTGTCAAAGTATCAAGATAACCTTCATGAAAAGTACAACGAGAATAGATACCTAAGTCTTTTGTACGTTTTAAACAAATATCAATCATAGATTTTTCATCTAAACTTTCTGGAAGATCATTGGAAGTTTTGTTGAACAGAGTTGGGAATGCTTGCAATTTTATGTTCCTTTGAACTGAAGTTATTATAGGGCATCCTGGTGGGGTTTCAGGATGCCATGTGACACTTATGCAACTGGTCCGGCAGGGATTTCTTCTTGCTTGACCATGTGACGATCGGGACCAGCATTGAGTTTGTGACACACCCACTCACCATCTACAAAATGATAAGTATATTCTGCACCGTAGTTGTCATCGGCAGCACACAAGAACTCATTCAGATCTTTGTAGAGTTGGGGTGCAACACTTTCCATAGATTC
>CAJXWI010000384.1 GCA_913062735.1 uncultured Arcobacter sp. | reverse complement strand
AAACAATTCCACCTTTTCTCTCAAACTCAATATCAATTTCAAGTTCTTTTTGTATATCTTCATATAAATCAATACTTTTCATTGCCATATCAAGATGAATACCTGGTTTTTTTGATTGTAATAACATTAAGCCTTCACATGCACCTGAACTTCCTTCATCTAAGACGTAGTCCTTTTCAAAAATAAGTGGTGTATAACCTCTTTTACATAAATGCCATGCGATTGAGGCACCAATGATGCCTCCTCCAATTATTATTATTTTTTTTTGATTTTTGTTCAATTTTTATCCTACTAAGCTAAACTGTAAGTATTACTTCTTACTTTTGTATTGATAATATAAAGAAAAACAAAAGCAATAATACAAGCTAATATTCTAAACTCTACGCTCATTTGAGTACCCAATGCAAGATACAATCCCAAAGGAGCAAAAGCGACTCTAAAAGGTAGGCTGATTTTATTAACAAAAAAACCTGTTATAGATATAGAGAAAAGAGATAATCCAAGAAGAATAACTGCAACGTTTGCAACAATTGAAATAAATGTTCCTTGCATTAATAATTCTGGTACAAATAGATATGAAAACCCAACCACATAGCCTGAAATGGCTAGCCTAGTTGCTTGAAATGCTGTAATTATGGGATCAGCTCCCGATATGGAGGCGGCGGAATATGCCGCAATGGACACAGGTGGGGTGGCATCAGCTAATATTGCAAAGTAAAACACAAAGAAATGCGCTGCCAATAAAGGTACATCAAAATTACTAACCAATGTGGGCACTCCAACAGCTGCAACAACAATATATGCAGGAGTTGTTGGAACTCCCATTCCTAAGACCAAGGTCATTAATGCTAATAAAAGTCCTGCTAAAACTAAATTATCTCCAACAACACTGGTTACCACAGAGCCAATTGAGACAATTAAACCTGTTTTAGTAAGTACAAGTACCATGATATTTGCCCCTGCACATGCTATTGCAATTAAAACTGTATTTTTTCCAGCATTAACTAATATTTCTATTGCTTTTTTAAATCCAATTCGAGTATGTTTTCGTAACCACGAAGTCAGAAAGGTAACCCCAATTGATACTAGAGCAGCATAAGTAGGAGAAAACCTCATAAGTAATAATGTGATTAATACAAATATCGGAATCAATAAATGAATATCTTTTAAGACATCTTTCCATGTAGGTAGTTCATCTGCAGGAATTCCTGTTAGATTAAGTTTTCTAGCTTCAAAATGCACAGTAACAAATATCATTGCAAAATAACACATAGAACCAATTACTGCGGCAACTATAATATCTGTATAGGGGATGCCTGTCATTTCAGACATGATAAAAGCTCCTGCACCCATAATTGGCGGTGCACTTTGCCCTCCTACTGATGCTGCAGTTTCTACTCCACCTGCAAAAGAAGCTTTGTATCCTCTTTTTTTCATCATAGGAATAGTAAAAGATCCTGTTGTAAAAACATTTGAAGATGATGATCCGCTCATAGAACCAAATAATGCAGATGTCATTACAGCAATTTTTGCTGGACCTCCTGTATATCGACCAGCAACTTTTTTACCTAAATTTATAAATAGTCGCCCAGTTCCACTTCCTTCAATAATTGATCCAAAAATCAAGAAAATGGCAATTAGTGTAGCTGATATTCCGGTGATTGAGCCAAAAATACCATTTCCATTATATAAATACATGGCTTCAATAATTTCTTCTAAAGGGATATTTGGAAAATGAAAGATACCTGGCATATATTCTGTTAAAAACAAATATGAAATACCAATAAGAACAAGTGTAAACATAACAACGGAAACACCTCTTCTAATTGCTTCTAGTATTAAAACAGTCATTATACCACCAAAGACTACTTCAATTGGCAATATTTCTGTTACATCTTCAAGTCTCATATTAATACGAAATGCATCAAAGTACGAATATAATGCGGGTATTGCAACTAGAATTGCTAATGTATAATCTATAAATCCAGGTTTTCCATCGTATCTTCTTTCTGAATCTTCTTTAAATCCTGGTTTCATTAAAAAAATCAAAGGTAATAGTAAAAAAAGGTGTAAAGATCTTTGTTCTCTTGGTTCTAAAAAGCCAATATATCCAGTATATAAATGAAATAATGTGGCTATTAGTGCAAAAAATGCTATTGTAACTTTTATATCTATTTGTTTTAAGTATTTAGTCATAAGTTCTCCTAATTCATTATAAGTAAGCAAGGAGATTGGTTAATCTCCTTGGTGTGATTTTATAAGTGGTTATTTGATATAACCCATTTCTCTGTAGTATTTAGCAGCTCCTGGGTGAACAGGAATTGGTGCGTTTACTGTTGCAGTTTTACAAGAGAAGTTTTTCATACTTCCATGAATATTTGCAAGTTGTGATTGATTTTCACATAATGATTTAGTAATACTATAAATAACATTTTCTGAAATTTTATTACTTGCAAACATAATAGTTGACATATTTCCAGTTGTTACATTGTAACCTTGATCTTTATATGTATTTGAAGGTAAAGTTCCAGTATTGTATCCCCACTCACTTTTAAGGCTGACTCGTAAGTCTTCAGGTAAATTAGTAATCTCACCATCTCTACTTAGTAACATATCGATAACAGCAGCACCTGGTAGTCCTAAGTTCATAACAGCATAGTCAATCAGTCCATCTTTATATTGACTTGAAATTTCTGCATAATTACCATGAATAACTTTAAACCCTCTTCTTTTTAAATCAGGGTATGAAGTACCATAATATTTCATAATCCAAGAGAAGATTTTTTCATCTGAAGAACCCACTTTAGTAATTGCTATTTTTTCGCCTTTACCATTTTTTAGCAAATCACCAATATTTGAATATTTGGCATCCTTAGATTTTATTACATGAAAAATAATATCTGACATTCCCATTGCAATTAATGAAATGTTTTCATGTTTCTTTTTATAAATATCTTTTCCATTAGCAGCTAAGTAAGTAACTGTATCTAATCCAAAACCCAGTTGGCTTTTTCCCTTTTCAACTTTAGAAGGATTAGCAGTTCCCCCACCAGGAACAATTTTCAATCGAATATCTTGATTTTCACTTTCAATTATTTTTGCAACACCCGCAGCCATTGTGTACCACCCGCCACCTAATTGGCCTGAAGTCCATTGTAGTGTTTGTGCTGATAAAAGTGTAGCGCCTAAACAAATTCCTGATACTATAATTCCTAATTTCTTCATAATTCTCTCCTATTATATATAAGTAAATTTTAAACTATTTAAAACTTTGAATGCCTTAAATAGTTTGACTAATCTTGATAATCCATTAAAACTTTGTAAATCCTCCTCTAAATTTATTCAAAATATGGCAAGTTTTTTTCTTTTGCCGCACGTACCCAAACAGGTACAAATGGAACAATCTTATCTTGTGATGGAACCATGATTTCAATAAAAGATGCGCCGTTATGTGCGATTGCTTCTTTTAACATATCTTCAATTTGATCTTCGCTGGTAATTCGTGATACTTTAAACCCAAAACCTTCGGCAACTTTTCCATAATCAACTGGTCCAAAGTCTGTTGTCATTGGTTCATCAACGTCATCTAATAAAATTGCTTCCCCTCTAATCCAACCATAGGTATCATTTCTTGTTAATATAACTGTTACATTTTTCTTGGATCTTTTAATTGTTTCCATATCACCAATTACAAATGCAAAAGAACCATCACCTGTAAAGGAAATAATCGGCCCATCAGACGCATATGAAGCTCCAATTGCTGCTGGAACTGAGTATCCCAAGGCTCCCATTGAATAAT
>CAJXWI010000383.1 GCA_913062735.1 uncultured Arcobacter sp. | reverse complement strand
ATGAGAACTGGTCTTGAAGAGATGAATTGTACTTACAAAACAGATGAAATAAAAATCACTGCTAGTTTTGGTTTGGCTGAGATGAAAGAATCAGATGAAGTTAATGAAGCTTTTGTCAAAGCAGATAATGCTCTGTATGATGCTAAAAACAATGGTAGAAATAGAATAGAAGTAAGATTGTAAAATCTCTTTTGTATCTTTTATTAAAATATCTGGCGTAGTTAAAATTTAAGTACTTTATAGCTAAAGATGGTTTTGTTTGTTTCTATTAAAAGATACTAGTGATTAGTCATAAGACAAAATATTTTTTAACGTTAAACAACAAAGATAAAAAGAAATCATAATCACAAGGCTCTTCAAAAATATCATTTTTTAAATTCTCATGTGAAATAACATGATAAAAAGTAGGTTCAGTAATTAGGGATATCTTCAATATATGATCCTTTTAATGAGGGGCGCACCCCTTCAAATAATAAGTGCAATTTGATTTTAATTAACTTTTGGAATATAAGATTTTATTTGACTTGGAAGTTTTGAAAGTAAATACTTTCTAACTCTATGCCAAAATGCAGATAATACTAATAAACTAGCACCCATAAAAACACCTGTTAATGCAAAACTATAAGCAACTCCACCATATGTTTCAATAATACTTGATAAAGCGTAAAGAACATAAACTAAAGAAGAAACCATAAAAGCTCTTCTATCAATTATTATTGAAACGATAGTCATTAATACATACAGAATAATAATTGAAAACATAGAAAAGAAAGAGTCATTACCAGAGTAAATACCTAAAAATGAAAAAGAAGGATGAATTATCAAAGGAGCAGATACTAAATGTAACCAAAAAGCTACATCTGATTTTCTTGTTGTTCTACTTGTATCCGATGAATCCCAATACATTGCAAATAAAAAGGCAGATATTCCAAAAATAAAAGCCATTAGAAGAATATAGTCTAAGCTACTTGGAAAAATTGATACAATACTTGAAATAATTAAAACAATTAAACTAATAGTTCCAGCAGCTATTGTAATAGGAACTTTAAATCGTATCCAATGTAAATAAGCGGCAAAGGTAGAAGCAGCTGCGCCTATATAAAACTCCCCAAGCTCACTTGTATATGAAGAAACAAAAGAGAACACTCCTCCTACAAAAGAAATCAATAATACAATAGCAGGAAGAGACATCTTTCTTTTTAAAACAAAAAATTCAGCTAAAACCCAAGATATTAAAATGAAACTTATATATCCTAAACTTTCACTCATAGGAGAAAGAACAAAAACAGAAGATGATAAAAGCAATATACAAGCAATTACTACAAAAATATCGTTAAAACCACCAACTAATTTAAAGTTTTCTTCATCAGGTAATGATGATTCTTTTGATATAGAAATAGATTTCCTAAATTCATTAACATCATTTTGAGAAAATATTCCATCTTTTATCGCAATATTTAAATCTTCATCTTTATACATACATGCTCCTACTTATCATCTAATTTATAAAATGCATTTTATATTAAGATTGCTTAAGTATGCAAGTATTAGTAGGAGAGAAGAGTTTCTAATAATATCCCACATTAAAACTTGCAAGAATAGGAACCAACTCTCAACTATTTAAATAAATAATATTGATAAAAAAAGGGTATTAAAAAGTACCTAAGACCTCTTCAATGAATTGTTTTTTTATTTGGCTTTTAAATATTCATTTAGTTGTTTACTATACAAACTAATATCGCCAACTTTTTCTTCTACCCAAGATGGGGTATAATATGTATCTAAATATCGTTCCCCACTGTCACACATTAAGGTCACAATAGAACCAACTTGATTTTTTTCTTGCATTTCTTTTGCAATAAGCAAGGCTCCCCATAAATTAGTACCCGTAGATGGCCCTGCTTTTCTTCCAATAAATTTTTCTAACCATAAAATAGTGGCAATGCTAGCAGCATCAGGAACTTTAATCATGTCATCTATGACATTAGGCTGAAAAGAAAGCTCTACTTTTGGTCTCCCAATACCTTCAATTCGACTAGAAATATTGGATGTTAAGGTGGTATCTCCGCTCATAAAACTATCATAAAATACAGAATTTTCAGGGTCTACAACTGTTAGTTTTGTCTCAAACCCTCTGTATCTAATATATCGACCAATAGTTGCAGAAGTTCCACCCGTACCCGCACTCATAACTATATGCAAGGGAATAGGATGTTCTTCTTGCCGCATTTGAGTGTAAATACTTTCTGCAATATTATTATTCCCACGCCAATCTGTAGCGCGTTCTGCATATGTGAATTGATCCATAAAATAACCATTCTTTGATTTAGCTAATTCTACAGCAGCATCGTGCATTTGTGTTGAGCAATCAACATAATGACACTTCCCATCATTTAGTTCTATTAATCTTAGCTTACTCTTAGCAGTACTTCTTGGAAGTACTGCAATAAAAGGAATACCAATCATTCTTGCGAAGTATGCTTCTGAGACAGCTGTGCTGCCTGAAGAGGCTTCGATAATAGTAGTTTTTTCATTAATATAACCATTACACAAAGCATATAAAAACAAGGATCTTGCCAATCTATGTTTTAAACTACCGGTGGGATGAGTACTTTCATCTTTTAAGTAAAAATCTATATTTTTAAAACCCGCAAGATTTAATTTAAATAGGTGTGTATCTGAGGATCTATTATAATCCGATTCTATTTTTTTAATTGATTCATAAACCCATGTATTCATAACTGTTCTCCTTGAACCTGTCCATTTGTATTAGGAAGTATAATACAATAGTAACATAATATTATATTTTAAGAAAAGGTGTTTGACCCCTTTATAATTCTCTTGGGTGGAATTTTAATTTTTACCTATTTTCGTCAAATTAAATATAATTAAGTATACTGTCCACGTAAATAAACGTGTATATAAAACTCAATGCTAGGATATAAATGATATTAACTCAACTGCTATTAAATACTTGGAAACATTCGTGTACTATCATCGATTAATAATTTCATATAAAGGTACCAGATATTTTGGGTGGCAAGACCTAGGTACAAATGAACAAAAGCCTACTATTGAGGGTATCATTCACAAGATACTAACAAAGATATGTAAATATCAAAGTTGCACTATTTCTGTTTCAAGTAGAACAGATGCGGGGGTTCATGCCAAAGGACAAGTTGCAAAAATTTCTATTCCAATTTTAATAGAATCAGAAAAACTTTTACTTGGTATGAATTCATTATTACCTCCTGATATATCTATCCTAGAATGCAAACCATGTCATGCAGAATTTAATTCAAATAAGGACAGTAAAAGCAAAGAGTACCATTATTATTTTTCTACAGATACTATCTCCAATCCAATGTTAAATGATATCGTTGAATATCTTCCCTTTAGTAATAACAAAAAGCCTATTGATATAGAACTCATGAAAGAAGCTTGTAAACTATTTATTGGAAAGCATGATTTTTATAGTTTTGCAAAAAGAGATAATGCTATGAATTCAACCTTTCGTACTATTTTATCTTGTGAAATATTACAAACTGAAGCCTTAACTTTTCCTAATAAAATCTATTATCTTAAGATTGTAGGAGAGGGATTTTTAAGATATATGGTTCGATATATAATAGGTGCTTTATTTTCACTAGGAAATAGAAATCTAAGTACCTCTGATATTAGTGAAGCATTATCCATTCACAAAGAAGAAAAAATCAGCCCAAAAGCCAAAGCACGAGGTCTGCATTTGATACAAATTACTTATTAAAGCCTTGTTTTTAGTTTTTACTCTTTTATCCCAATATAATGAAAGATAA
>CAJXWI010000382.1 GCA_913062735.1 uncultured Arcobacter sp. | reverse complement strand
TATTGCTGGTCAAAAACCTAAGACAATACACTTTGATTTTCCATGCCCAACCAGCGTGGAGCATTATCAAGGGTTATACGAGTGTCCAGTTCATTTTTCAATGCCCTTCAATCAAATATTAGTTGATGAAAGATATTTAGATTTGCCGTTACCATTAGCAAATTCATTAACTCGAGAATTATTAGAAGAGCAATGTAAAACACAAGAAATAGCGTTATTTGGGCATCAACGATTAGATGAAAAAATAAGGAATATAATAAAAAAAACAGATGGTGAAATACCAAATTTAGAAAAAATAGCCGAAATGCACTTTGTTACAGCCCGTACATTGCGACGCAAACTAAAACTATTGGGTTTTACTTTTCAAGAATTGGTCAATGAAGAATTAAGAATAAAGGCACTCCATTATTTAACGACAACAGATTTAAGTATCGAGCAAATATCATTACGTTTAGGTTACAGTGAGTCTGCAAGCTTTATACATGCCTTTAAGCGCTGGACAGGAAAAACCCCAAAAGAATGTCGTTAATTAAAGGCAACTATTTAGTGTTTCTATTTTTAAACATTTACCATTGCTGTTCATATTTATACTTAAATTAGTAGATGTAGCATAATTTCACCTTTCTTTTACCTCGAGCCATCTATAGTGAGCACTTATAAGGAGAGTTGTATAATAGTTAATCCTTATACACTACTCAGAGTTAATTAAATAAAGAGAAATTTAGTAATGAATTATAAAGTGATTTTATTCAGCTGTATGATCATTTGTTCGGGAATCGCTAATGCAGATTCAACCAACATAGATTATTTAGATTTTGCAAACGTTTATGCAAAAGCGTGGTTTAAAACACAATCTTCTACAGCTTCCAAAGAGGACTTAGAGCATTACCTTTCTCTATTAACGGATGATGTTGCCTATCAATATCTACCTTATGATAAGACCGATGAACGAGAAAATGGAGGAAAAGAAGTATTAAGAAAAGGTATGACACAATGGCTGGCATCAAGTGAGAATTATAAAGCAACAATTAATAGTATTAACTTTAGCAACAATTTAATTACGATTAATTATGACTCAGAAACAACAATTATCGATTCAAAAACTAAAGAAAGGCGAGTTATTCACCGACATGTTATTGATTCATTGGAAGTGGATAATATGAAAATTTCAGTTATTCGCAAATATTGGTAAATACCGCTGATATTGTTTATATTTCTTAAACTATTTTACTTAATTGAATAGCAAAGACCTTGAAATAGGTAATTTGAAATTATGAAAACTATGAATATAAATAAAATCTTAATATCAAAGTTTAGTGTTTTTTTACTACTCTTTAGCGTGTATGTAAAAACAACTCAAGCTAATGACAATGTTGTACATGATAAAAAAAGTATCACTGAAATAGCTAAAGTTTACCACGCATCTATGGTTTATATTTTCAACATTCAGTCGCTAATAAATAACAAATCAATAAACAAAGAAGGATTGTTTGGTCAATCATTCATTGGAAATATACAAAGCACGTATAAGGAAATGTTCAATCAACCTTTTCCTAAAAAAACAGATAAACATATAAGTAATCTATTGACCTTAATGATGCTGGTAATGGAAGACAATAGGACACTACTATTAGATAGCTATATAGAATTTAAAGGCTTTATTCCGGCAATATTTGCTTTTCAACTTTCTCAAAAATTCAAAGAGCGAGGTTTTGGTTTAAATATAAAGTTTACTAACTTTGAAGATAGAGTACGAAATAAGCTTAATTCTCCAGACTATTGGGAGCAAAGTGCCTTAGCAATGTTAAAAGAGGAGAACATTGAAGATGTTTATGACAAAGAAACTTACTTTGAAGGAAAGGCAGCACTTAGGTATATGAGAGCAGTAGAAATAACGCCAATGTGCTTGAATTGTCATGGCGTTCCACAAGATAATCCTGCTAATGCAGATCGTGATAAAAAACAGTGGCATCATAAAGATAAAACAGGTTTTCTTATGGAAGGCTGGAAACTGGGTGAACTGGGAGGCGGTATTAGTGTTGTTCTTTACCAAAGGAAGCATAATGTTTACGAGAATAAGTAAGTCTATTGTTATCTTACTAATTACCTTTTTATGTTTTAGTAATACAAATGCCTCTGAGCTTAGAATTGCAATCACGGAATATCCGCCGCATGTAAATGTGGTGAATGGCAAATTAAATGGCCCGATACTGCAATACTTAAAAGGTATGTTTGATACCAGTTTTGATAAAATTACTTTTGTGATTGTGCCAAGTCGAAGAGGCGTGCTTGAACTTCAAAAAGGCACTGTAGACATGTTATTTCCTTTTGAACAACTAAACAAAGGAGGTGAAACACTTGGTGAACCTATTTTAAATGTTGTTCCTGGTATCTGTTTTAAGAAAGACAAATTTATTCCCATTTTGAGTGCACCTGGAGCGCTAAACAGCTTAAATATAGGGGTTCCGCCTACTTTACCATTGGTGCCTATATTTAGTCGTTCCTCTGTAAACCTAAAGGTAATAGAAGGAAGTAATGTTCTAAATCGTGGAATACAGTTATTATTGCGAGATAGACTAGACGGGTTTTATCACCCAAGTCCTATCAATGTCTATCATCATAGTAACCCTTTATCAAAAGAGATCGCATGCTCGCTTTTTTATGGTTATTCAGATCCTGTTCATATTGCCATTAGCCCTAAACTTACAACTGACATAAAAGTAAAGATTCAAAAGTTGTATAAGATTAAAATGAGTAAAAAGCCCTACGAACACTTTTTACTTGATTTAAGGTTACATCTTCAAATGTGATTTCATTCAACTAAAACCCTCTTAAAATCATTGTATTACTTTAACTCCCCAATGATTACCCAACTATTTTTATTTAAAGAGTTCAGATGAAAAAATTATTTTGTTATTTTACTTTGTTAATTTGTCTTTTATCATTCAAATCCGCTGCACTAGAGTTGATATTTGAAGAAAAAGTAAAAATATTAGATGAACTTCAAAGTCAAATCACTAACCAATACGTCTTAACAGAAAATATAAATAAAATTTCAGAAACTTTATCAAAGCTTAAGGCTAGCAGTGAGTTTAAGCGTGTTAATACTCATATGGAACTAGCTAAAGTTTTAGCTAAAACTATTCGAGCATATGATGGTCATTTTTCAGTTACGTGGAGCGAGCCCGCTAAAGGAAAAGTACAGAATAAAGACTATGAAGGGTGGTTTCCCATGTTATCTCGAAAAAACTCAGGTTTTACTAAAGTGGAGATATTAAAAGGAAATGTTGGCTATATTGATTTTTGGGGATTTGATAACGTGAATGAATCATCAAAAGCAAAAGCTAAAGCTGTTTTAGCTTTTGTTGAAGACACTGACGCTGTGATATTTGATTTACGAAAAAATGGTGGTGGTAGCGCAGTGATGATCCAATTTATAAGTAGCCATTTTTTTCAAAATAGAACTCACTTAAATAGCTTCTACAGCAGACAAACAGGTGAGTTAACAGAGTTTTGGACCTTTGATAATATTAATGGAAAAAAGCGTCCTAATGTTCCTATTTATATATTAACCAGTGATTTTACTTTTTCAGCGGCAGAAGAGTTTGCTTATAACTTTAAAAGTCTTAAACGTGCAACTGTCATTGGTGAATCTACTGGTGGCGGAGCAAATCCCGTGTACTTTTTTGATTTAGGTAATGGCTTTCGGGCCTCAATTCCAATATCAAAAGCGGTGAATCCTATATCAAAGACTAATTGGGAAGGCGTGGGGGTTCAGCCAGATATTGCTATTGAATCTGAGAAAGCTTTTGATCTTTCTT
>CAJXWI010000381.1 GCA_913062735.1 uncultured Arcobacter sp. | reverse complement strand
TTTGGCATAAAAAAAATATCCTTCTCAATAATTAATAGATAACAAATAATACTTGGGTATTCAATAAATAATTATCTAAAAATAAGTAAATTAATTATTAAATATATGGATTGAGCTATGGAAATGTATTTGAACATGAATTATTGTTTAATTAAGTATTAAATACAAAATTAATATGGCACTACCAGAACTTATTTATGCTCCTATAGATGGCGGAACAATACATAGATATGAAATTAGTGGTGGCAAGAGAAAATTCTTAAGATTTATAGGTTGTTATTTGGGCCAATGCAATTTCCACAAAAATATTGATGATGCTATTGATTACATAAAAAATTTGAAAGAATCACAAAAGATACAAAAAACATGAAATAAAGATACATAAATACGACAGGGAATCAATATTTTTCAATAACTACATAATTATTGCTACAAATAATAGAGAATTTTCTTTTTATAAGAAATTGATTATTTACTTGGGTTATAGTTCCGAAAGATAAACAGTCAATTAAAAAAGAAATTAATTTATGGAAAACAGACAAATTAATTTTTTTAAATCAAAAGACTTTAATACCGTTCTTAAGCCATTTAAAAAAGGAACGGTAGTAAAAATTGACTCGTTTGATATTAGAGAAACTCAAAAAGATTTAAATATAGGTTTATTTGGTTGGTATGCAATTTGTCCCTCTAAAGAACTAAAAAAAAATAAGCTATATTATTTTTCACTCTATGATGAGCCTCTTGTTCTTTATAGAGATGAAAATAAAAACGTTAGGTGCATTAAAAATATTTGTCCACATAGAGGGGCCTCCTTTTTTGGAGGGACATTATCAGATGGAGTAATAACCTGCCCATATCATGGAGCTAAGTTTTCATCTGGAGGAAGTTGCCAAAATCTCGACAGAATAACATGTCGCCATATAGTTGATAATAACTACGATAACTACGCCAAAAGAATTCATTTATCTCAATACAAAACTTCAGAAAAAAATGGATATATTTTTGTACATTTTTCTAAAAAATCTGAGACTGATTTAAATAATATAAGTGAAGATACACCTATAAGTAACTACGAATTATATGAAAATGGTTTTTCACATAAGGATTATGTCTTTGAGGAGGTATTAGTCGACTTCAAATGTGATTGGTCAAGGATTATTGAAAATCACCTAGATATCCTTCATATCTTTTGGGTTCATGGCGATACAATCCCAGATAAAGATGTAAATAAAAACGTATTAGTTAGTTTCAACCAGAAAATTAATATTAATCCCTCATACATTGAAAGTATTTATTATTACAAGAATAATCCTACAAAAGAATTTATTCGGATAAAATACATACCTCCAGGAAGGATATTAATTTACAAAGGCGATCCTTCCTCATCAAGATATTTACAAGTTTTAGATCATATCCCTCTAGGAAACAACAAAGCAAGAGTGATAGTAAGACACTACAGGAAATTTCTACAAAATAAACTGCTAAATAATCTCTTATTATTTAAAGAGACTCAAAGAAAGATTTTTTATAAGATATTCGATGAGGATTATATGATTTTAAAAACACAAACATATAACCACAATTTAGGGTTTATAAATAAGGATGAAATAAAATTATTGGGAGAAGATAGAATAATAAATTATTTTTGGAAATGGTACAAAAAATCTGAAGATAAAGATGAACCATGGAATAATATTATCAAAACCCAAAATCTTGATGTATATGACAAAGTGATATTGCAATATCCACCTGAGATAAAGAAATTAGAAATCATAAATAATATAGATATTATTAGAAAAACATTTGTAAGATTTGCTGCTCCGCTTATATTTTTTATGTTAATAATATAATCCATGAAGAAAGTAGATAGACCTTCATGGTTGAATTGGCTTTATCTCTTTATATTTATTTTAAGCTCGATTCAATTGATTATATTTTGGAGTAATAAGTTTTAGTGTTTAATAAATTTTGGTTTGACGCAAAAAATATAAATTGTTTTAAAAATGGCTTTAGAGTAATTAAAGATTTAAATTTAAAGATATCTTATTCAGAAAATGTAATATTAATTGGACCGAATGGTTCAGGTAAATCATCTCTAATTGAGATAATTAATAGAAACTTATACCCAGTAGTAGCTAATGAATCGAAACTAAAGATATTTGACAAAGAACTTATAAATTTATGGGAACTAAGAAATAAAATAAGTACCGTAAATAATGATATAAAAAATAGAATAAATCCAAATTTACAAGTTTTTGATTTAATTTTAAGTGGACTATATGGAAGATATTGTTACGTACAAAAAAAATCTGAAAGAGATTCTTATAAGGTTGAAAAAATCATGAAGAAAATGAATATTTCTAATTTATCTAAAAAGAATTTTTCCTATTTATCAGATGGAGAAAAACAAATTTCTCTCATTGCAAGGGCATTAATCAAAAAACCAGAAATTTTAATCCTAGATGAACCAATTGCAAATTTAGATTATAAATCAAAGTTTTTTGTAATTGATAAGGTTAATGAATTATCAAAATTAAATACGAAAATTTTATGCGTCACTCATGATATTTCAACGATTACAAAAATTTATGACCGGGTCATAATGCTAAAAGATGGCAAAATAATCGCTGATGGAGATCAAAATAAGGTTATGAATAGTGAAAATTTTAATAAGTTATTTGGTATTCAAGTAGAGGTAACTCATAATAATGGACTTTGGAATATAAACAGATTATCTAAATAACAATTATAAAAATAGCTATCGCAATAGCAAGAAATACTAATTTTTTACTTTTTAAGAATGAAGAGGATTTATTTTTAAATGAAGAAGATCCACATTTAGAGCAGACAATCTTACCTCCTAAAGATCGGTCTGAGACGAATGACGAACTTCCACAATTAAAGCAAACTCTATTTACGCTCATTAAAAATAAATTATTTAGAAATTCTTTCTAAATTATATTCATAAATACTTTGTAAAGAAAAACTTCAGAAATGTGATGATAATGAGAATCTATTGCAATAAGTAATTTTATAGTGCATAATTGATAATAATTCTCATTATCATATTTAAATTAATGAATTTCCATAGTTATGGAGAATCTCCCTCAAAATCAGTAAGAATAATAACTGGACAATCCGTATTAATAGATCCTTCATCAAGACCAAAAGGGACATGCCTAGAAGTTGAAAGTGGAATTGCTAGAGTTTATTGCCCCTGTGAAGAAACTGAAGGAATGACACTCGCATTTTTACAATCAGGAGATCAATTAAGAACAGACCTTTTATGTAGCGAAGGTGTCTGTGTTGAAGCATTAACAGATTTGTCTTTTCATAGCAATGTAAATATTGATGAGAATATTGGTTTCGATGCAGTAAATGAATGGACTTTGCAACTCCTTAGGATTAGACACTTAGGAAATGCAGAACAGCGATTACAAGCGTTGTTTTCAATACTAGTAAATCGTCTAGGTAGAAGATGTGGTCAATGGTGTGAGTTACCTTTTAGGTTAACTCACGAAAGGATTGGTGAATTAATCGGTTCTACACGAGTAACATCAACAAGATTAATTTCTAAATTAAGATCATCTGAGTTATTAATAGCTCCTATCGGGACCCAAACAGTCAGTGTTGCCCCTTCTTTTATTGAAACATCGCCGCTATAAAAACATGAAGGAATCACAATCACTTACTAACAACTTGTTAATGGAAGTTGATGTTTTATCGAATAGACTCAGAAATATAAAACATTCTTTCAAAACTACTAGTAATAAAGCATTGAAAGAAAGGTTATTTTCGGAAAACAAAAATATTTTTAAAAGAGTTA
>CAJXWI010000380.1 GCA_913062735.1 uncultured Arcobacter sp. | reverse complement strand
GTGCATAGAGGACAAATTGCAAAAAAAGCGATGGATAGTTACAAGCAATTATTTCCAGGCAAAAAGATGGGGATTTACTCTGGTAAAAAGAAAGAAGTTAATTCTGATTTTATTTTTTCAACTATACAAACATTGTCAATAGATAAAAATCTTACTCAATTTAATAAAGAGCATTTTAATTACATCGTAATTGATGAAAGCCATAGGATTGGCGCAGACACATATCAAAAAATATTAAATTATTTTAAACCAGATTTTTTATTAGGTATGACTGCTACACCAGAAAGAACAGATGGTTTTGATATTTTCAAACAGTTTAATTACAACTTAGCATATGAGATTAGGTTGAATAAAGCGATGGAAGAAGATATGTTATGTCCTTTTCATTATTATGGAGTATCTGGTATTTCATTAAAAGAAAAAGACAATAATATTTCATTTTCTAATTTAGAATTAAAGGAACGTGTCAAAAAAATAATTCTAAAAGCTGATTTTTATGGTTGTGATAATGGAATCATTCGAGGCTTGATTTTTTGTAGAAATATAAAGGAAGCAGACGAATTATCGAAAGAACTTAATTCAAATAACCTTAATACAATTTCATTATCGGGAAAAGACTCACAAGCAGATAGAGAAAAAGCTATTAAAAGATTAGAATCAAATAACAGTAGCGAAAAATTAGACTATATTATTTCAGTTGATATTTTTAATGAAGGAATTGATATTCCTTGTGTAAATCAAATTATAATGTTAAGACCTACACAGTCAGCAATTATTTTTGTTCAACAATTAGGTAGGGGATTAAGAAAACTAGAAGGGAAAGAATATTTAACAATAATAGATTTTATAGAAAACTACTCTTCTAATTATTTAATACCTATTGCACTATATGGAGATACAAGCTATGACAAAGATACTGTTAGAAAATTAATGGTTTCTGGAAGCGAAATTCTTCCGGGAACATCTACGATTAATTTTGATTTAATATCAAAAGAAAGAATCTTTGAATCAATTAATTCATCTAACTTTTCATTACTTAAAGACTTAAAGAATGACTATATTTTATTAAAATATAAAATAGGTAAAATACCTATGATGATGGATTTTATAGACCACTCTTCTAGAGCTGCCAAAGCATATGTCTCATATAGTAAATCATACTTTAATTTCATAAAACATGTTGAAGATGGATATACAGAAAAAGTTAGTGAAGAAGAAGCTACACTCTTAGAATTAATTGGAAAGAATATTGCTAATGGAAAAAGAGTCGAAGAAGTTATTCTATTAGAAAAATTAGTAAATATGGAAAATTTCTCATTTATGTCTTTACAAAACACTATTAGTAAATCTTATGACTACCTTATTAATGAATCTGTAATCATCTCACTATTATCTAATTTAAATTTTAACTTTATTAATAAAACGCTAGATATAGTTACTTTTAAAAATGGATCATTTTTCATTAGTAATTATTTTTCAAGTATGTTAAATAATAAAATTTTTAAAACTTTTTTATTAGATCTATTAAATTATTCACTTTATGATTATAATGAATCATTTAATAAAGAGAACTTTTGTTCTGGGTTTATTTTATACCAAAAATATTCAAGACAAGATGTTTTTAGAATACTAAATTGGGAAAAGAATCCAAATCCACAAAATGTTGGTGGCTATTTGATTAATAGAGAAAAAAATACTTGTCCAATTTTTGTAACTTATCATAAAGACAATGACATTTCTTCATCTACTAAGTATGATGATACTTTCATAAATAATTCAAAATTATCGTGGATGTCGAAATCGAGGAGAAAATTGTCAAGCCCTGATGTTAAATCCATAAAAAGCGATGAATTAAGACTGCTATTATTCATAAAAAAAAGTGATGATGAAGGTTCGACTTTTTATTATATGGGAGATGTTAACCCAATAGAGAATTCTTTTAAACAAGAGACTATAAAAACAGATAATGGTGAGAACCTACCGGTTGTAAAACTAGAATTTAATTTGCAACATTCAGTTGAAGAGTCATTATATAAATATATAACAACTACTTAATTAATTTATTTACAGCCGGAATATCAGCTGGTGCCCAGTTAAGTGATAATAAATTTTCTTTATTTAACCAAATTAATTTGGAATGCTCTAGTGGCTTTGGAATTCCATCTATGATTTGACAATGTATTGTAGTTAAATTAACAATAAATTTATCATATTCATATTTTGTAATATCAAATATTTTATCGTCTGCTTTGATAAGACAATCTAGTTCTTCTTGGATTTCTCTTTGGATTGTATCTTGTATAGTTTCGTTTTCTTCAATTTTACCACCAGGGAATTCCCACATATTTGGTAAAGTCATTGTATTAGAACGTAAAGCACATAAAATTTCATTCTTATCATTTTCAATAATAGCTCCAACAACATCAATTGTTTTTTTCATATAAATCCTTATTTGAAGGAATAATAACAAATATTTTATTAAAATTTACGAAATAGTGTACATAAAAGAGACAGTAACTTTAAAGTAATCATTTCAACAATTTAAAATAAAAACACATTCCCAAAGGCTCTTTTTCTGACTTTGAGAAAGCTAAATATTTTTATTTTTTAGCGGAAAAAGGATATGACTGTTTGAGCGTAAGCAATGTGCTCTTTAGCACATTGTAGAGAGTTTCATATCCTAGCTAACAAATAAAAATATTTAGGTACCCGAAGGGCTTTATCATTTCGTCAGTTGCTTTCTTGTTTCTTCTTTTCAATAAAAGAAGAAAAAAAAGCGCAAAGGTACTTTGTATAAGCTCTTTAAACAATAATGAAATATTGTTTCCTAAAATTCTGATTTAAACTAAAGTAAATATTTAATACAATACAAAAAATTAACTATTAGAAAAGTGAGTATTATGACAATTACAAGACAAATTATATTTTTGGCAAAAAGAGACTGTATTGAAGAGCTAAAAGCATTACTTAAAACAACAGTAAAACCTTCAAAAGAAGAAGATGGATGCCTTATGTATGATGTTTTTCAGGCAAAAAATAATCCAGTTGAATTTATTGTAATTGATTCATGGGAAAATGAAGCAGCATTAGATAAACACTACGAAAGTGAGCACTATTCTTATTTTATTAATAACTTCAAACAATACAATGCGCATATTGAACCTTTTGAATTAGAAGTTTTATAAAAAAACGCTTAATACAATAAATATATATCTAAGAAATAAACATGAATAATAGAACAAAAGAAATATTGAAATTTATCCTAATCCTTCAATTGTGCTACTTCTTGAAGTCGCTTATGCCACCCTATTTGCGACTTTCATAAGCCCTTTTATTCAGTTTTTCTTCGATATTTCTATTCTTTTTATAAGTACTTTATCTGTACTTTCTATTCTATGGTTTATCAGCTTGATAATCATCAAGTACTTTCACAACAAAAATAAGTATTATTAAAATTAAATAAGCTACAATACGAAAAAAATACTACAGGAAAAAAATGAATAATAATATATTAAAAAAAGAACTTGGCAACTATGCATTTATTATCATGGGATGTATCTTTTTAGCCCTTGGAGTTGTATGGTTTTTTGTTCCCAATGATTTATTAACAGGAGGTACTGCTGGTTTATCACTTTTATTACACTATGTAAGTCCTTTTTCAATTGGTACCTTAATGATTGCTGTAAATCTGCCTTTATTACTTATAGGATATAAATATTTAGGGAAAATGTTTGCTTTTAGAACCATTGTTACTATTGTTTTAATATCAATTTTTATTGACCTTTTTGTAGAAGTATTAAAACTTGAAGCTATTATTTTTGATAAAGCGCTTGCAAGTATATTTGGG
>CAJXWI010000379.1 GCA_913062735.1 uncultured Arcobacter sp. | reverse complement strand
ATGCAATATTAAATATAAGACAAATTGCAAAAGACGGCAAAATTGATGAAGCTTATGGAGAAATTAAAGCCTTGATGGCTTTAAATAAAATTAATGTATTACAATCAGATATTATTCTTTTATATGCAGAACTTTCATTAAAGAAAAAAACAAAAAGGCATGTTTTTGATGGTGCCAAGGTTCTTGAAAAAGCAATTAACAGCTCAGATATTCATGAAGATGATTTATCAAAGGCCTATATGCTCTTGGTTGAATTAAAATTAGATTCTAATAAAATAAAAGATGCAAAATATTTTGCAAAAATTATTATAGATAACTTTGACAATGAAAAAACAAAAGCTTATGGAAAAATATATTTGTCAAAAGTATATAAGCATACCAAACAATATAAAAAATCTATTCGAATTTTATATGAAATACTGACACAAACAAAAGATGTACTAGTGGCTACCATTGTTGCTGATGAACTTTTTGATATTTATGTATTAAGTGGACAAAAAGACAAGGCCTATGATTTAATTTCTAAGGTTTTGATAAAAAATATTGATTATTATTCACAGGATTCTTATTTAGCAATTGAGAAAGTAAATAAACTTGTTCGTGCAAATATGCCTGAATTTGCTGTTGAAATTTTACAAGAATTATTACTTCGCGCTAAAAAACCAGAAGTAATAGAAGATTTTAAATATAAACTTGCAAATACCTATATGTTAATGTACGATCGTACTAACTATTATTTATTTAAAGCCAATGAGTTATATAAGGATATTTTGAATGAATTTCCTAATGGAATTTATACACAAAAATCAAAGATTTATATTGATGAAATATTAATGAGAGAGGGAAAAATCTCTCCTGCAGTAATGGCAAAAAAATATGAAAAATCAGAATCTATGAGACAAAAAATACTTTTGCAAGAGCTTCTTAATTTAAAAAAAGAAGAGAAATTTGAATATATTTTAAAAATTAAAAAAATTTACCGAAGTATTTCAAACTCTATTGCAAAACGTTTTGGTTATGAAAGTATGGATGTGATTTTTGATGAAGTTCATCATTTAATGATTCAACAGTATTTAGAAAAACACAGATGTATGGATTTAAATAAAGTCTTGCAAACAACAAGAAAAGAAACCTTAATTAAATTAATTAAAAACGATGATATAAAGTATAAGTTTTTTGAATGTTTAATAGAAGTTCCTTATGAAAGAGCTTTTAAATTAGTTAAAGAAACTTTTTTACGAAGTAGGGATGCTAATATTTATTTGTACTTAGAACGAATGTCTCATAGTTTGGGTCTTTTAGATGAAGCTTTAGATTTCTCTGCAAAAGTAGATATGGTTAATGATGATAACGTTTTAAGTGAAGAGTTTTTACATCGTTTTGTCATTATTAATGAAAAAAACAATGATTTATTATTAGATAAGTTTTTTTTATATGCAAAATACAATGAACAATATATCAAAAACAATGAAAATAACCCCGTAATTATTGATTTTTATTATCAGTACTTTTTACATTTAAGTCAGAGAAATAAAATCAAAGAATCTCTTTCCTACTTAGAAAAGCTTTATTTGAAACAAAATGAAGTAAAAGCTTATGTTTATTCACCTTTTGTTGAAATGGAACTTTCGAGATATGAGAGAAAAAAAAATAATAAAGAAGAAGCCATTAGATATTTAAAAGAAGCATTAATTAATACAAGACGAATTAAAAACAATGATTTGGTTCAAATTTATTATGACTTAATGAAATTATACGAAAGTTTAGACAATAAGAATCAAAAAGAAGAGTTTTTATTAAAATGTAAAAGTGTTCAGGATACAAAAGACTCTTTGTATAAAAAAATGTGTGATGAACTGTAATGATTGATTTAGAACAATTAATTAACAATATGGATGCTGATAATCTAATTGTTCCTTTTGGTAGAATTGAATATATTAGTACAACTACAATTACTGCAGTTGGTGTTGAAGTTGCGGTCGGTGATATCGTTAAAATCGAATCAGAGCAACATATTTATACTGTTTTAGGAATGGTAGCTACAATTTCAAGTGAGAATTTTACTATTGTGCCTTTTTCTTTTATAGAAGGCTTTAGAATTCATGATAAGGTATATTTGCAAAAAGAAGGTTTGAGTGTAAAATGTGGTTATGGAATGCTTGGACGTGTAGTTAATGCTTTGGGAGAAGAAATAGACAATAAAGGTAAAATTACTGATTTGGAAGAGAACTCTTCTATTAATAAAGTACCGATGAGAGCACTTGATCGAGGTATTATTGATAAAAGACTTTCAACTGGTGTAAAAGCAATTGATTCAATGCTAACAGCTGGAAAAGGTCAAAAGGTAGGAATTTTTGCAGGTTCTGGTGTTGGGAAGTCCACCTTAATGGGTATGATTGTAAAAGGAAGCGAAGCCCAAATAAAAGTAATTGCTTTAATAGGGGAGAGAGGAAGAGAAATCCCTGAGTTTATTCATTACAATTTAAACAATAATCTTGAAAATACCATTATGGTAGTAGCAACCTCAGATGAGTCTGCATTAATGCGTAAATATGGTGCTTTTACCGCTATGGCAATTGCAGAATTTTTTAGAGATAAAGGGCATGATGTTTTATTGATTATGGATTCAGTTACCAGGTTTGCAATGGCACAAAGAGAAATAGGATTAAGCACTGGAGAACCTCCTGTTTCAAGAGGTTATCCACCTTCTGTTTTTGCTTTATTGCCTCAATTAATGGAGAGAGCTGGTAACAATGACAAGGGTTCAATTACTGCATTTTTTACCGTTTTAATAGATGGAGATGATTTAAATGATCCTATTTCAGATCAAAGTAGATCTATTTTGGATGGTCATATTGTATTAACAAGAGAATTAACAGAACAAGGTTTTTATCCCCCTATTGATCTTCTTAAATCTGCTTCTAGGGTAATGGACAAAGTCGTTAGTCCTGCACATTATAATGGCTTTTTAAAGTTAAAAAGAGTATTATCATTAATAAAAGAGAATGAAGTTCTAATACGTGTGGGTGCCTATAAACCTGGAATGGATAAAGAGTTGGATGCAGCATTAGCTAAAAAAAATAAAATCCGTGAATTTCTGGTTCAAAATACTCAAGATAAATACAGTTTTGATGACATTTCAAAACTTTTTATGGAGGTTCTAAAATGATTGATTTAACAAGTAGTACTATATTTAGATTGGATAATTTAAATAAAGCACAAACACAATTGTCCTACCAACAAAGTTCTGGTAAATTAATTGACAGAGGAAGTGATGATACCCAGGTCTTTGCTCGTGAAATTTATGTCCAAGATAAAATTACAGTTTATGAGGGAATTAGCTTTCAAGTAGAAAAAACAACAGCCCAAAATTCCAATTCTGACTCTGCTTTAGCTTCTATGAAAACACTTTTAGAATACGTTAAATCAGAACTCCTTAAAGCACTTAATGACACTAGTGGTGCAACAGAGCGTGCCACAATTGCTGTTCAACTTGAAGGTGTTAAAGAAAATATGCTAATGCTTGCTAATGAAAGAATTGAAGGTGAGTATTTATTTGCAGGTTCAAACAGTACAATTAAACCCTTTTCTCAAGATCCAAGTACTGGAAAAGTTACTTACGAGGGAGATGGTTATTTAAGAGAAGTTGCTGTTGAATATGGATCTTACCGTGATAAAGGTGTTAATGGTTTTGATATGATGAATTTTTCTGTTTCCACAGTCTTAGATGATAATTCAGATATTACTTCAGAAATAACCTCTACTCAAGCAATGATACAAGATTTTGAAAAAGATTCTTCTTTAATTTTTAACGTCAGTAGTGATAAAATTATTGATAATGATGGTAATAT
>CAJXWI010000378.1 GCA_913062735.1 uncultured Arcobacter sp. | reverse complement strand
AACTGAGAAAGTACTGACATGACTCGTTGTTTCCTAAAATCTATTATTATCTTAATTTTGACAAACCTATCATTTACCAGCTTAGCAAATGATAAAATTTTACTTATTGGTGACAGCTTAAGCGCTGGCTATGGACTTGAGCAAGCACAAGCATGGGTTCATTTGTTACAAAATAAATATAAAGAAAAAAATAAAACCATCATTATTATTAATACCGCTATCAGTGGTCAAACAACGGATAATGCTTTATTGAAAATAGATGCTTGGCTCAAAGCACACCAGCCTAGTCATGTATTAATCGAGCTTGGCGGTAACGATGGCATAAGAGGCTTTCCAGTAAAGCTGTTACAAAAGCATTTAACGCAACTCGTAACAAAAAGTCAACAACAGGGTGCAAAAGTAGCCTTAATGGAAATTCAAATCCCACCAAATTTAGGACAAAGATATCGTAAATTATTCACTGACAGTTACAGTAAAGTAGCAAAAAATACTGACGCTTACCTTATGCCATATTTTATGACGAGTATTGCTGTGGACCCATCACTAATGCAGAATGACAACTTGCATCCTAACACCAAAGCACAACCAATGATCCGTGATTTCATGTTTAATGAAATAGATAAGTGGCTACAAGAATAAGCTTTTGTTATATATTAATTTAAAAGAGTTTAGCTAGAATTATTAAGACATAATCTATAGGATATTGAATGTATACAAAGTTTATATTTGTTAGCTTTATCTTCTGTTTTTCACTAGAAGCTATTAGTCTTAAAAATGTGATAGAAAATACGCTCAAAAAAAATCCAGAAATTAAATCCTTTCATAAAAATACACAAGCAAATAAATATTATATTGATGAAGAACGTGCAGCTTTTTTACCAAGTTTGACACTTGACGCTTATTATGAAAAAAAAGATATTGAAGAAAAAAATAAAAACACTAACTCTGATTTAGAACAAAAAGGACATAATGTTGTTTTAAAAGTATCTCAACTTCTTTATGATGGAGGGAAAAGAGAAGCTAGGTATGAAGAACAGAAAAATTTGTATCTTTCGAAAAAACTTGCCAATGATTTTTTAATTGATAATATTATCAAAACATCACTTGAAACATATTTGGATTTGGTTAAATATGAAGAAAAACTAATCCTAGTTAAACATAATTTAAAAGTACATGAAAGTTATTTAGAGATTGCCTTAAACTCAGAAGAAGTTAGTGGAGAGAAATTAGACAGGTTACAAGTAGAATCCAAATTATCTTCTTCTAATGTAACGTATTATGAGGATTTAGAAGCTCAAAAAAGCCTGAGTCTTACCTTAAAAGAGGTTGCATATTTAGAACTAGGAAGTGAGTTTATTTGTAGGCCTATCATTGATGAGAGTTTAATCCTTCCCAAAGTTGAGGATTTTATTAAAGAATCACTTTTTAACAATAAAGAAATTTTAGAACAAATAACAAAGATTAGGAAACAAAATAATGTCTTGTCGCAAAACAGACTTTTTTTGCCTAGTATTAATGCATATATAACACAAGAGTTTGATAAGGGCTTAGATAAAGTTGATACGAGAAAAGATGAACTGGCATTCAAAATCGAACTAAGTTACAATCTATTTAATGGTTTTAGAGATACAAGTAAGTATCTAAGAGAAAAGACCTTTTTAAACGAAGCACAAGTATTACTGAATTCAATTACAAATAAAGTAAAAAAAGAGTCTTTACTTAGACATTTTACTTACTTTAATACAAAAAAGAAGATTAAGTATTTAAAAAACTACATACTTTTTAACAAAGAAATACTTGAAATATATCATCAACAGTTTGAAGGAGGGACTCGAACTTTTCTTGATTTAGTTAATCAAGAGGCAGAAGTATTTAGAGCAAAAAATGACTTAATAGAACAAGAGTTCATTTATTTCAAAAATTACTATGAGATTTTAAAAGATTTGGGTTTGCTGACAAGAAGTATTTTAAATCATCAAAATACACCTTGTGAAAAAATTGTTCTTAGTTTTGATGAATACAAAAGTAATATTAGCGAAGAAAACGGCCTAGTCGAATTATTAAATGAAGACATAAACGTTAATGATATTGAACCTTTATCAAAAAAACAGAAGAAGCAGAATCAAAACAGTATAGAAAAAGAAAGTTTAGAGCGTTCAAAAGAATTTACAAAAGATGGTACGGTTAATATGATGTTAGATGATATGTTAACGGATATATACAATTTAAAAGTAGATAATGATGTAAAAAGGGTATCTTCTTTTAAAATTAAAGAAAAAAAGAAAAAAAATCTTCCTTTGCTAGAAGTTAAAGTTGAAAAGAAAAAAACTAAGCAAAAAATAATTAAGAAACAAAATTTTGATTTGAAAATTATATCTTCTATAAAAAATCTTCCTAATTTGGAGATCAAAGAAGAGTTTTTAAAAGAATCCTCCAAGTATTACACAATAGTAATTTCGAATTTAAAAAAGAATACTAGTATTAAACAATTTAAAAGAAGGTATTATTTAGAAGATAATTATTATAATTATAAAGTAAAAGGTAAAGAAAGAATACTTTATGGTGTATACTACTCTCAAAAGGAAGCTGAAGTAGCTCTTTCTTCACTGCATCCTCATTTGCAGAGAATGCAAATCACTGTTGATTTAATTAAAAATCAAAAATTGTTATATAAAAAATAAAGGCAAACTTTGAAACCTGAAACAACTGAAAACGAACTGGAACAAATGTCTAGTACAAGGAAAATAGATTCTCTTCTTGAATGTTTATTGTTTTTATCAAAATATTATAATCGCCCTAGTTCTGCGGAATCTTTAACAACGGGTTTAGCAATGTATAAGCAATTTATGAGTCCAAAAATGTTTGAAGAATCGGCTTTAAGAATTGGTTTAAAAGTAAAAACCGTAAAAAGAGAATTAAAAGAACTGTCATCTTTAGCACTTCCTAGTGTGTTGATTTTAGAAGGTAACTCTGCTTGTGTTCTTTTGTCTATTAATAAAGAAGACGACACATATAAGGTAATGATTCCTGAAATATCAACAGGAGAAATGACTATTTCTTCTGCTCAAATGCACGGAATTTATGAAGACTTTACGCTTATAATTAAACCCGAATACAATTTTAATAATAGAATCAAACAAGATGTTAAAATTGATCAACCAAAATCCTGGTTTTGGGGAACAATGATAAAGAGTAAACCTTTGTATATAAAAGTAGTAATTTCTGCTTTAATTATAAATATGTTTATTTTAGCAACGCCTATGTTTACTATGAACGTATATGACAGGGTACTTCCAAATAATGCATTGTCAACCTTATGGGTACTTGCTATTGGTATATTACTTGTGATGACTTTTGATTTTATTCTTAAATTAATGCGTGCTCATTTTATTCAACTCGCTGGTAAAAAAAGTGATATTATAATGTCCTCTCAGATTTTTGATCAGTTACTTAATATAAGGCTTGATCAAAAACCTGCTTCAACTGGACAATTTGTGTCAAGACTTCAGTCTTTTGAAAGTGTAAGAGAATTTTTTTCTTCTGCAACTGTTGCTGCCATTGTAGATTTACCTTTTATAGTTTTGTTTATTATTATAATTTTTATCATTGGTGGCCCTGTGGGTTATATTTCTATTTTTACGGTTATTATTGCTTTTACTTTTTCTTATTTTATGCAAAAACCTATAAAAAAAGCAGTAGAAGCATCTTCTAAAGAAGATCAAATAAAACAAAGTACCTTAAATGAAACGGTTGCAGGCTTAGAAATAATTAAATCAGTAAGAGCGCAAAGTAGAATGCGAACACATTGGGATAACTCTATTGAAAAAACAACACATTTTGGGAAAAAGTCTCA
>CAJXWI010000377.1 GCA_913062735.1 uncultured Arcobacter sp. | reverse complement strand
AAAATTGCTTCTTCTTATCCACATGAATTAAGTGGAGGTCAAAGACAAAGAGTAATGATAGCAATGGCAATTGCTAATAAACCCAAGCTCTTAATAGCTGATGAACCTACAACAGCTTTAGACTTAACCATACAGTATCAAATTCTAAACCTTCTTAAAAAACTACAAAAAGAAGATGATATGAGTATTTTATTAATCACTCATGATTTAAAGGTGGTAAAAAAATATGCCGATTATATTTATGTTATTAATGAAGGAAAAATTCTTGAGCATAATTACAATGAAGAATTATTTTTAAAACCCAAACATTCTTATACAAAAATGCTTTTAGAAAGTACTTTAAGTCCCAACCCTTATGTCAAAAAAGATCAAGAAACCCTTCTTTGTATTAAAAATTTATCGGTTAACTTCCCTATTAAAAAAGGAATATTTAAACGTATAGTTGATAATTTTTTAGCAGTAGATAATATTAGTTTTTCCCTTTTAAAAGGTGAAAGTTTTGGAATAATAGGGGAGAGTGGCTCTGGAAAATCTACCCTTGCTCAGGCTATTTTATTTCTGCAAGAATCAAAGGGTGATATTAAATTTTTAGATAAAAACATAAAAGACTTGAATAAAAATGAATTACGAGATATGCGTATAAATATGCAAATTGTTTTTCAAGACCCTTTTAATTCTTTAAATCCAAGAATGAGTGTTTATGAGATAATATCAGAGGGTTTAGATATCCATACCCAATTAAATAAAGAAGAAAAAGAGCAAAAAGTAATCAATATTTTAAAAGAAGTTTCACTAGAAAAAGACTCTATGAATAAATATCCTCATGAGTTTTCAGGAGGGCAGCGTCAAAGAATAGCAGTTGCTAGGGCTTTAATATTAGAGCCTAAGCTTCTAATATTAGATGAGCCTACATCAGCTCTTGATAGGCAAGTGCAGTTTCAACTGCTAGAACTTTTAAAGTCCTTACAAAAAAAATACAAACTTACTTATATTTTTATTTCCCATGATTTAGAAGTAATACAAAGTATTTGTAATCAAGTGGCTGTCATGAAAGAAAGTAAATTTGTTGAAATAAACGAAACCTCTTCTTTATTTACAAATCCGAAACACCCTTATACCAAAGAATTAATTCAAGCTTCTTCATAAGCTTTATTTTCTTTGTGTATTTCTCCCCATAAATAAAGGCTTTTTAAAATAGGTTTTAAACTTTCTCCATAAGAAGTCAAAGAATACTCTACTTTGGGGGGAACCACTGGGTAAACTTTTCTATTTACCAAACCATCGTTTTCTAATTCTCTTAATTTTTGAATTAACATTTTTTGTGTGGTTCTTGGCATTAATTTTTGCAATTCATTGAAACGTTTTGTTTCTGCTCTTAAATACCATAAAATCAAGATTTTCCATTTTCCAGCTAAAACATCAAGCGCTGTTTCAACAGGGCATTTTTCAATTATCACATCAATATTCATTTTTTTATTCATAATAGTCCTAAATTACGTATGGTATCTAAAAAGATAGTACCTTACTTAAAAGTATGTTCTTGTTATTATAGTCTATTTAGGCTAAAGTGTAAAGAGAGAGATAAAAAAGGACAGACATGAAAGCATTTGTAGTAGAAGAAATTGAGCAGAGAAAATATTCCGCTGATTTAACAGACATAGAAAAACCAAAGATTAAAGAAAATGAAATACTAATAAAAACGACCTATAGTTCTTTAAATTATAAAGATGCTCTAAGTTCACAAGGTAATCCAGGAGTAACAAGAGTGTTTCCTCATGTTACAGGAATTGATGTAGCAGGAATTGTTGAAGAATCAAACAGTTCAAGCTTTAAAGTAGGTGAAGAAGTTATTGTTACAGGATATGATTTAGGAATGAATAGTAACGGAGGTCACAGTGAATTTGTAAGTGTACCTGCATCTTGGGTAGTACCTAAACCTCAGAATATCTCTTTAAGAGACTTAATGATTTATGGAACAGCAGGATTAACAGCTGCTTTAAGTGTGAATGAAATCTTAAATCATGGAGTTACACAAGGAAAAGTAATTGTAACAGGTGCAACAGGTGGCGTTGGTAGTATTGCAGTATCAATTTTATCAAAGCTTGGGTTTGAAGTAACGGCAATATCTGGAAAAGAAGATAAAATTCCTTATTTAAAAAGCATCGGTGCAAAAGACGTAATCTTGAGAAAAGACTTTGATATTGAAAATAAAAAACCAATGATGAGAGAAACCTATATAGCTGTTGTAGATACAGTTGGTGGAAATATTTTAGCAGAAGCCTTAAAACAAGTAAAATACGATGGTATTGCTACATGTTGTGGATTAACTTCATCTTTTAAATTAAATACGAATGTATTCCCTTTTATTTTAAGAGGAGTAAGACTTATTGGAATTGATTCAGTAGAAGCCAGTTTAGATAAAAAAACACAAGCTTGGGAAAAAATATCAAGTTCTTTCAAAATAGAATTAGAAGAATTAGTAAATGAGATTTCTCTTGAAGAAATAAAAGAAGCCTATGAGAATATTTTAAGTTCTAAAGCAGTAGGAAGATATTTAGTAAAAATATCTTAAAAATACATTTTTGGGTAAAAAAGGAATTTTTTACCCAAATATATTTAATTTACAACACAATTAGCATTGGGACTTAAATTAATACTTACATCTGCATTTAAAGCGTAAGCTTTTCCCCAATCATGAAGGTCTTCCAAGATTGGAATTAGTTTTTCTCCATGTTTTGTTAATTTGTATTCAACTTTTGGAGGGATTACTGGATGTACAATTCGCTCAACTATCCCCACATCTTCCAGTTCTCTTAGCTGTTGAGTTAACATCTTTTGAGATATTTTTGGAATAGATTTTTTTAATTCACCACTTCTTTTAATCCCATTTTTAAGAGCCCAAAGAACCATACTTTTCCACTTTCCACCTATAATATCAGTTGAAAATTGAAAATAACAGCTGTAATGTTTATTCTCCATGTCTATCCTTTGGCATATAATACAGCTATTTAACTTATAGGAACCTTTTGGTATCTATAATACTTTATCGTACGTACTTGACAAAAAGTTTCTTTAATGCTAAAATTGCAGCAATAAATTAATATATAAAAAAAAGGACTAAAAAATGGGAAAATACGTAGAATTAACAACAGGTAATTTTGAAGACACAACAAAAGAAGGCGTTTCATTAGTTGATTTCTGGGCACCATGGTGTGGGCCTTGTAGAATGATCGCTCCAGTAATTGAAGAATTAGCGGAAGAATTTGAAGGTAAAGCAAACATTTGTAAAGTAAATACTGATGAAGAACAAGATTTATCTGTTAAACATGGAATCAGATCAATTCCTACAATTTTATTTATGAAAGACGGAGAAGTAGTTGATACTATTATTGGTGCAACTTCAAAACAAGCATTAAGCGAAAAACTTAATTCTCTATTATAATATTTTATAAAAAGGGCCTTGCCCTTTTTATTTAAAAAGACTTCTAATAATACTACTTCTAGTACTACTAATTTAAACAAAAAATAACAGTAAATTCATCACATTCATAAAGAGTTCTAATAATAAATTTGTTAAAATGTCTTTAAATATAAGAATATACAGGAAAAAGTATGAAACAATTTTTAGAAGAAGCAAAAAAAACTTCCCATCATATAGCTACTTTAAGCAGTGAAATCAAAAACAAAGTTTTACTTGAAATGGCAGATGCACTTATTGAACACTGCGATTATATTGTTAATCACAATATCATGGATATGGAAGAAGCCAATACCAAGCACTTAAGCAAAGACATTCTTGATCGACTATTATTAACAGGTGAGAGAGTTCAAGGTATGGCTCAAGCTATAAAAGA
>CAJXWI010000376.1 GCA_913062735.1 uncultured Arcobacter sp. | reverse complement strand
TAGCAGTCACAATTTCAGAAATAAGAACAAATATTAGACATACTGATTTAAAAATAGAAAATATTAGAGGTTTCGGTTATGTACTAATCACATCAATTAACGAAGTTGAATATAACGAGGAATTCCAATGCATGATTTAGGCATAATAAATTTCAATTGTAGTGTATGGGGCTGGGTAATAATCAAACCCCGCATTGAAGCAATTATGACAAGACCAAGTATGTGTGAGAACGCTGAATTGCTTTGCCGTATAAATAATCAAAAAGGGAGCATTCCTGTAGAACTATTTTTCCAACATTTAAAAGAATATGAACATGTAAAATTATTCAAATTAATATTAAACAATGTCATATCAAACCCTCAAAATAAATTCTACACAATTAGCCTGAATACTCCTATACAGGTCATACGAAATTTTACTGATTCTTTTCAATTATTACGTAAAAACAAACATCAAAATTTTGCCTTAGAGATTTTAGAGCATGACATTAATGAATTAGGTATCTATGAATTAGGAATTTTAGAAAAAGTAAATGCTTTACCAAATGTTAGTTTATGGCTTGATGATTTTGGGAATAACCAAGCAAATTTCGACATTATTAACTCTCACAAAATTCCTTTTAGTACTATTAAAGTATCTAAAGAGCTTTTCTGGGAGTTGATTGACTCAGATAAACATTTTTTAAGAAGCTTGATAGGCTATTTAAGTAATAATTATCAAGTTATTGTCGAGGGAGTAGAGTCAAAACTACAGGCAGGATTTATATCGACAATTGCAGGCGTACAAATGCAAGGATATTTTTTTATTTCCCAAAAGGAATTAATTAATGGATAAGTTAACTAAAGATAAAATAATAAGAGATTTTGAATTAATAACACAATGTGCAAATGACGACACTTTGTCACTGAGTATTTCATTACTAAAATATGAGCTAAAGAATATAAAACATAGTGAGCCATATCATTTAAATTTTTGTATGAAATTAATGGAGATGTTAATCAAGGAAACAAACTTTAAAAGCAAAAAACATAGAAAAACTATTAGTGCACTGTCAGATGACGAAAAATACTTTTTAAGTTCAATTTATGATTAAGCTCTGTTGGGTTACTTTCCTTTTTAAATTGCAATGCATTTCAATATATTAAATGTATTTCAGCGACTAAACACCAACAAGACACTATATTGTTCTGTAATTTATTTGGTCTCTTAATAGTGAAAATTTAAAGATAAAACATTCTCATTTAGCCCTATACTTTCTGAAGTCTAATATACAACATTTCTCCCGAAATAATATTAAACTTAGACCATCAAGCTGTAACCTTCTTTTCTATGATTCTTAATATCTATAGAGACATTACGAAATAAAATACGTAAGTCATATATTGCAACGTTTAAGTTATTCCTTACTATATCCGATTCTGGCCAGACATATTGAATCAAAAATTCTTTAGGCAATATATAGCCAGAGTACCGTGTTAATGCACATATCAATCGAAAACCATGAATACTAATCTTTAACTGTTCGTTATTAATATTAAATGATCTCATATGTTCAGCTTCATATACCTCCATAATAGATAATTTATTGTAGGGGAATAATGAGCAACCTTTGCACCTATCGTAACAAGGTACTAATTCCTGCTCGTGAGGAGGTGAGCTAACAATAGAAGTATTTAATTGGCTATGGTCAACAAAATGTAATTTACTCATAAATCACCTCTTCGAAAAGATTAGAATCAACAACTAAGCTTTTACCGCTGTCTTCAGGTGAAATAAGTAGTACAAGATATTTTTCTTCTTCTAACTTTTTTTCTCTTGCCAATCTCTTATCTTCTATTTTTTTCTTCTCTAGCAAAAAATTTTGCATATATTCTTTACGTTCATCTGAAATATCATACTTATCTAAATTAAATAAAAATCTTGCCAAAACTAACCTCTTCTGTAATATTTGTCGTTCTAGAATAATACTCTAAAGAAGATAAGCCTGTCGACTGAGGATATTAAAGTTCACTGGTAATATATCAATTTGCAATAATTCTCCAGGCGTTTTCAAAATTACAATATACTTCAAAAATGAAACACATAATGAGCTACACTCTAAAAGATTTAAGACTACATTTTCAAGCACTTGCTCAAAACCTAGTAAATAATTGTGATAAAAGTGATATCTTCTATGATAGAGGAAGATACAAAGGCTTAATGTTTGCAGTTAATACAGTAAATTATTTATTGCTTAGAAGTATTATGATCAGTAAAAAAGAACTAATAAATGAAATTTATAGAGAGAAATATAAAGTCGTGAGGTTAGTTCATCGAGAGCCAATGTACATTAGAGGTATTGCTGACTCAATTGAAGAGATAGTGAAATATATTCTAGAATTAGATGATTAATTGTAAATCTTTAATACATAAAAAAGCTAACTTTACATAAACTCTTGATAAATCATATTAGGAAACTGTTCATGCATACTGATGACAAACTTGATAAATTAAAAGAACACTATAAAATAAATACTGATGTTAAGGATAGAAAAAAGGAACTCAACGAAAAAATAGATGGACTGAGTAACAAACTTAAGATAGAATATTCAAGAACTCAAAAAAGTGGTTTTTTTAAAGCCACACAAATAATTAGTAATCTTGAACAAGAACTAACAATAAAGTCCTTAAAACTTGATATTTCTGAAGCTAATAACGAGATAGAAAAACTTAATCTCGACTTTAGAACATCCAAAATAAAACAGATACGTATTGCAAGAGCCAAACAAATTATACTTGAAATGTTAAACTATAGAAGTTTTTGCATAGAAAACGATATAAAAATGATGGGATACAGGAACTATACTAAAACCAATAGTAAAAGTATAAAGAAAGACGATTGCCATGAAAATATATTAGGCATGTGCAAAACCAATAATATAACATATAGAGCGGTATATACTTTATTCAGCGATTATTTTAAAGATTTCATAGATGATGATGCTTTAGAATCTTTCATCGAGGAGTCAGAATTTGCATTGATGAGTCGAGGTTATGTGGATGCAATATCTGCGTTTGGGATTGAGAGTTACGAATTTTCGAAAGAATTTGATTAAATTTTATAAATTTACTTTTCAACCACGTAAATTGTATATTCTTTATTTTTATCCAACTTGTCTAGCTTGGATAAATCTTGTTTAGAAGTAACATTGTAATCCATTACACTTACAATTTTACCTTTTATTCCCAAACTTCGTTCTTGCAAAAATAATTCTAGTTCTAAAGCATACTTGTCTGGAATTACATCTTTATACTTACTAAGATTTCTTGGTCCATGTCCATTTCTAGTCAAGAATTCTGCAATGGTTAACCCATGAGTTTTTAAAGTCTCTTTATAATACTGTTTTGTCATTTTTGGCATCGCCCTATTTCCTTCGTCAAAATATATTATAATTCATTTCAATTTATCAAGTGAATTATATCCTATTAGAATTAAGCTGTAATTTTATACGCTGCAGGATGGTAATACAGCTTATTTTCCACCTTGCTAATAAATAAAGTTGATGTTATTGCACCCCACTCTAACCTTGTTATAGGTTTTTTATTAACTCTATGCGCTTTAGTCGTCCCTTTTAATATCAAAATATTGCTGCCATTTTTATATAAAGCATAATCACCAGATTCCAATTCATGAATAGTACTTCCCAATTTAATCTCAGAACTTAGGTCTAATAAAACCGTGTCATCTCCAATGAAAGGAGTTATTTCAATGTCAGAGGCAAAAATAGAAGATGAAAGTGATAATAGAGATAAACTTATCACCGCATTGGCTATTTTTTTTTGAAAAATCATGATTTTTAATTCCCTTAGAAATCT
>CAJXWI010000375.1 GCA_913062735.1 uncultured Arcobacter sp. | reverse complement strand
ATTGGGCCTATTAATTTAAGGGGGGATTACCCACCAAAAACCAATTTACAACACACTCTAATTAAAATTTACTCTCTCAGCCTTCTTTAGCGCACGCTCATTCAAATAAACAGCTATCCCCATAAAAATGATAATTGAAGCTGGATATTTAAAGGATACTTGATAATGATTCATTGCTAATACAGACATAAAGAAAAGTGCAAAAAACTCCGGATACTTTTTAAAGCTCAATATAGACAAGTACATCAAAACACTTACAATTAATATTGTAAAAATAATTCCATAGCGAAACATGGAGTTTATTAAATCCACCTCACCTGTACCTACAATTATATTCACACTCGTTTCTTGCCCTAAACCAAAAAACAAAAACAAACCATGATAAATAAGACCGTCATAAAAATTAGATATAGGTAGAAACAAAAAGGCCTCTAAGTAGAAATCTAACACATCTGGAGTAAAGAAAAAGGATAAAAATAGCGCAAAAATCGAAGCACCAACAACGAGAGTAAACACAAATATTAGGGACCTATTCAGTGAAGGCCTTATCAGAAACCCACCAATATTTTTAACGACAAAGTACAATAAAACCATAAGATATGCAGACTTAGAGCCGCTTATAAAAACAGATACAAATAGAACTAAAGTAGCCACCCACAACCATTTTGAACGTATTGACTTATAACGCTCATATACAAAACAGGTGAGTACAGCTAAAAAAGCACCATTACCCGATGCGTCAAACATAGGCCCCCAAGGTTTTGTCTGCTCACCAATTATAGGGTATTCAACATGCGGTGGATGAAAATTATTATTTTGAACCACATCTCTCATATATGTTGTTATTACACCCTGTAAAGAAGGATCTAACATATATGCAAAAAATTCTGCAATTGTTACTAATGCATATATTAAAGAAAAAAATACTAAGAATTTAAAATATTCATTTGCTTTCAAGTCCACCTTACGAATTGAAAAATAGAACAGAAAAGGAATGAAAATATAGACAATAAATATAGCTTGTGAATGTAAAACCCCCCTAACACCAGAAAGAAAAAGATTCACTAAAAGCAAAGAAAAACAAAAAATTAGCACAACATCAAAATATTGTAATATAAGTTTTTTCTTAGTAAAAAAAGACAAAAACACATAGAAAAGCATTGGCAACAAAACAATCAGATATATTAAATCTCCAATAAATAATTTAATATATCTGGTAAAAATTGACAGCAGTAGAAAGAAGATAAATATTGGGAATGGCTTACCTGTTACAAGATTAATCATGAAAATTTCCTTATCTTTCTATGAATATAATTCCAAAAAGAACTAGGGAAAAATGACAAAACATACAGCCCAAAATAAAAAAGGTTTATATTCGCATATCCTTTCAACTCTTGACATGCCTGACGCCTTTTATCGATTTTCATTAAATATCTAGCTTTATAATAATACACTCTAGCATAAGCTTGTTTATACTCGTCAACATAGATATCTTTAAGACTTGGGGTTTCTTCGAAAACCTTATCTAGTGCATCCTTTTGCTCAATCCACTCTAGCTCATTAGCAGAATGTGATAAGTTCGAGTCGTGCATACGGTATTTAACATATATATCTTTGAGAAACTCGACTTCATACTTAGAGCATATTGACATGAACAAACAGTAATCTACTGAATATTTTTTAGTTCGATCAAAAGAAAAGCTAAAATCATTCTTTATCATTACTGACTGTTGATTAATTTCATATCGAACTAACTGCCTTCTAAAAACATCTCCCTTTTTAGCTTTAGGTATATAGCGTCCGATCTCTTTAGAGTCAGCATCAATAAAAGTGACCCCTGTATATACCATCTTTAGGTTTTTATTTTTAGAAAATAAGTCTAGCTGTGAAGATAATTTTTCTTTAAGCCATAAATCATCAGTATCTAAAAAGCAAATGTAGTCACCATCACAACTTTCCAACCCTACCGCACGAGCGGCACCCAAGGAAATATGCTCACTAGTTGAAATATATTTAATTCTTTCACTTTTATACGAGTGAACAATACTTGCAGTATTATCAATTGAACAATTATCAACAAATACAATTTCCCAGTTTTTATACTTTTGAAAGAAAACTGAATCAATAGCATCAGCTACATATTTCTCACAATTATAACCATTCATAAGTATTGAAACTTTAATCATTTCAAACAAACTCTCTATTTAGTTGTAAAAATTTTACCCAACCATTTTGAAACTGAGTAATCATCTAGATTGACATCTTCAGGTGGTGACTCTAAAAAAAATCCTGCATCAAACTCTAAATAGCCCCTGTCAATGCATCTAATAACACTGGCATCGTAGAAAGGTTCATTTTTAACATTTATATTTGTTGTAATGAGTTTCGCCCCTGACTTTAAAACCTCGAATGTTCTAATACTAAGGCCAGACTGAATCGAGAGTTCTATATCTAGCACAGCCACTGATTCTTTATAAGTGGTGTTAATATCAGTCGAATTTGTTGTACGAAAACTCAAATATCTTATATCCGAAAAGGTTAACTCACCAATAATTAGCCGAAAAACAAACGAAAGTACTGGTATATATAAATGCAATCTATAACTTAATGCATGAATGTCCAAATTTAGACTATAAAATTTAATTACATTTAAACGGTCACCATGATAAGCCCCAAAAAAAGATAAGGCATATTCCTTTTTTACGTTAATAGCCCTATTTTCATATTCAGGTAAATAGAATAAGGGAACACACGGAATAGAAAGCTCATTAGCATCATTATAGTCAAAAGTAGACACAGATTTAAATGAATTTATCACTTCTCGGTAATCCGAATGTAAATATGAATCCCATTGATACATATAAAATTCAGCTTGAGGAAGCCTACGCCTTATATCATCAATGCATTTTTTATCAAGCAACTCACCACGTATCACGAACAGTATCTCAAATGATGATTCACTACATATTGATAAGAACTTACTCTTTTGTTTGCGCTCCAAAAACTGCTGAAGCCCTGTATTTATTTTTTTTGAGAACCTATAAAGAATGCTATTATTTACTTCAGGTATATATGTGACAATAGCACCTTTATTTTCCATTGCCTTGATAATGCCAGTATGGTACTGGTAGAAATTTGGAGCGATGAAAAGAACTCTCTTGTTCAATAAAAAATTATCAATCAATTTGAGCCCTACTGTTTAACAATTCAAATATTTTTCTTGATTCCTCGTGAAACTGGTCACTAAAAGAAAATGGAAGTACTTCAATCAGCTTCCTATTACTTACTTTAAGCTCTTCAACATCACATGAATCCCCCGCATAGACAACGTCCAGATCATGACCAATGAAATCAATATAAACACTAGATACAATTTCTGCCAAGTCCATTAATGAAACTGATTGAGAACTCGATAAGTTAAGACAGGTATTCACAATAGATGTACTTTTAATCACTTCAGCTATTATTTTAACAACATCACCCATCCAAATAAAATCTCTTCTCGCTAATGGATTTCCCCTTATCACTATCTCACTATTATCAAAGGCTTGTTTACAGAAGTCGTTAAAAATTAGATACCATTTATCAGTAGCAATATCTTTGGGGCAACCATAGCTATTAGTTAAACGAAAAATCACGTAATTAAGGCTTGAACTTGCACCATACTTTTCTATGTATTTTTCAGCAAAATAGTGTGTCAACCCGTAGTCATTTAGGGGAGAAATATCTGACATCTCATCAATATTACCACTGTGCGCGCCATAAACATGGAACGTACTTAAATAGATTAACTTTCCAACACCAAGTTTCAATAAAGCTCGACAGAGATTGTCCGTACCAAGTGAATTTATTAGGAGTGC
>CAJXWI010000374.1 GCA_913062735.1 uncultured Arcobacter sp. | reverse complement strand
AAGTATTATTAAATATAATGACAAATTCAAAGGATGCTTTTCTTGAAACAAAAATTGAAGATCCAAGTATTAATATAAAAACACGAACAGAAAAAAACAGTGTCCAAATTTTTATTACTGATAATGCGGGTGGTATCCAAGAAGATATTCTTGATAAAATATTTGAGCCGTATTTCACAACCAAAGAGAGTTATAATGGTACAGGTCTTGGTTTATATATGAGTAAAATGATTATTGAACAAAATATGCATGGAAAACTAAGAGTACAAAATATAAAAAAAGGAGTAGAGTTTTCTATTTATATTCCTATTAATAAAAATTAAATAAAGGGTGCAGGTAAGGAACGTATAACCCACCTGCACGGTTTATTAGTTTATGCCACTTTTTTAATGGCATTTTTTAGTTCTTATGTAATTTATTTTATTTCAACTCAATTTCAACAAATGAAAAAGCATAATCATTAGAATTAATTACATTATGCTCCACCCCAACTGGGCGGTAATAAGACTGTCCTTCTTCTAAGTTTGCAGTGTTATTACCATCTTTTCTTTCCATGAGTAATGTGCCTTTCATATTAGGAACAACAATGTAATCATGAGCATGTTTATGCCAACCCGTTTCTGCTCCAGGTGGAAAATTCCATTGAGTAATGATAACACGCTCATTTTCGATTTGTAGCACAGCTTTTGCTTGTGGTCTGTTTAATTTCATTGCGTATTCCTATTAATAAAAATTAAATAAAGGGTGCAGGTAAGGAACGTAAACCCACCTGCACGGTTGTATTTTTTTATGCTACTTTATTAATTGCATCTTTAAGTACAGATACAATTTGTTTAATTTCATCTTTACTTACTATATAAGCAGGAGATAAAGCAATAATATCTCCAGTAGCTCGTACTAGAAGATTGTTTTTAAAACATTCTAAATAAATATCATTTCCTCTTTTCCCAGCTCCGTCTTCACTTGAAGCTAATTCAACAGCACCAACTAAACCTAAGTTTCTTATATCAATAACATTAGCACACTCTTTTAAGCTGTGAAGTTCTTCTTGCCAAAAGGCTTCCATAGCAGCTACTTTTTCAAAGAATTTTTCTTCCTTGTAGGCTTTAATGGTGGCAATTCCAGCTGCACAAGATAAAGGGTGGCCTGAATAGGTATAACCATGGAAAAACTCTATTGGTGTTTTGCTATTATTAATAATTCCATTATAAACTTTTGAACTTGCAAGAACCGCACCCATTGGTGATGCTCCATTAGTAAGTCCTTTTGCACAAGTAATCATATCGGGTTCAACGCCAAATTTATCTGCTGCAAAAGGAGTTCCTAAGCGTCCAAAACCAGTAATAACCTCATCAAAAATAAGTAAAATTCCATGCTCTTTACATATTGCTGAAATTCGCTCTAAATAACCAACAGGAGGAATATGTACTCCAGCAGAACCTGCAACTGGTTCTACAATAACAGCTGCAATATTTTCTGCTCCATGAGTATTAATTAAAGCCAATAGTGCTTCTGCTTTAATTGCTCCATGTTTAGGCATTCCTTTTGTAAACGCATTATTTTTTATATCTAAAATACTAGGCATATGGAAAGTCTTAATTAAATTATTATATTGTCTTTTATTATTAACTAAGCCCCCTACTGAAATACCACCAAAGTTAACACCATGATAAGCACTCTCTCTTCCAATTATTAAAGTTCTCGTACCTTGTCCAATAGATTTCTGATATGCAAGCGCCATTTTTAAGGCACTCTCAACTGCTTCAGAACCAGAGTTTGCAAAAAACACATGTTTGATGTGTTTAGGTGCAATGCTTATTAGCTCATTTGCCAGCTCATATTCAAGAGGGTGTGCCACTTGAAAAGCAGGAGAATAATACATTATTTCACTTTGCTCTTTAAGTGCGCTTACAATAGTTTTATAGTTATTACCTAAATTACAACACCATAGTCCAGACACTGCATCTAAAACTTTTTCATTTTTATCACTTGTATAATACATTCCAGAAGAAGAAGTAAATATTCTTGGACTTTTATTAAAATCTCTATTTGGAGTAAAGGGTTTCCAAAGTGTACTCATATTTTTAATGTTGCTCATATATATCCTTTTAGTTTTAATTGCATTTTTATTTTAAATTTATTCTATACCTCTTTGTTCATTACTCTTCTTTTGTAAATACTGTATGCTTACAAGAAGTACTACAGATAAAAGTAATAACAAAGTTGATGCTGCTAATATTGTTGGACTAATTTGTTCTCTTAGTCCAGAGAACATCTGCCTTGGAATTGTCCTTTGCTCAGGTCCTGCTAAGAAAATAATGATTATTACTTCATCAAAAGAAGTAATAAAAGCAAAAAGCCAACCTGAAATAATTCCTGGTTTAATCAAAGGAAACATTACATGAAAAAACGTATATACCCTAGATGCACCAAGACTAGTAGATGCTTTTGATAAATTCAAATCATAAGCACTTAAAGAGGATAAAACATTAATAACTACAAAAGGTACACCTAATATTGCATGGGCAATAATAAGCCCTGTATAAGAGCCTGACAGTCCAATATAAGAATAAAAGAAATACATTCCAGCCGCTAAGATAATCAAAGGAATAATCATGGGTGAAATAAGAAGAATCATCATAAAAGACTTAAAAGGCATTTTTTCACTGTTCAAACCAATACTAGCAATAGTTCCTAAAATAACTGCAATAACACTACTGCTTATTGCAATGATAAAAGAGTTTTTTATAGCTAACATCCATTTTGGATCTGAAAAAAATGCTTCATACCAACGAAGAGAAAAAGCGTCCGGATTCAGACTTAACATTTCTTGTGTAAAGGTAAAAAAGGAACCAGAATTAAACGATAATGGAACAAGTATTAAAATAGGAAGCATTAAAAATAAAAATACTCCATAAGAAAAGAACTTTACCAAATAATTAAAGTTTTTATAAAATAGTTTTTCTAATTTATGTATCATCTTATTATCCTAACTTCATATTATTCACACCAACCAACCTATTATAGATTGCGTATAATGCCAATGTTATAAATAAAAGTATTCCACCAATTGCTGAAGCTAACTCCCAGTTATTTGAGGTTCTCATATGAAACTCAACCAAGTTACTAATCATTTGTCCATCAACTCCACCTATTAATGCAGGGGTAATATAATAACCAATAGAGATAATAAATACCAAAACAGCACCTGCACTTAAGCCAGATAAAGTAAGTGGAAAATATATTTTAATAAAGGTTAAAAATGGGTTTGCACCTAAAGAAGCAGATGCTTTTACATAGGTAATATCCATAGCTCTCATTGAAGCATATAAGGGTAAAACCATAAAAGGCAAGAGAATATGCGTCATTGTAATAACCGTTGCAAACTGATTAAAAACGATATCCAAGGGTTGCTCTATAATATTTAAATACAATAAGAGTTCATTTACCACTCCATATTCTTGTAATAAAGTAATCCAAGAAACGATTCTTACTAAAAGAGATGTCCAAAAAGGCAATAATACAAAAATCATTAACAAATTGGCTTTACTTTTAGGTAAAGTTGATAAAAAATAAGCCGTAGGATAAGCCAAAATAATCGTAAAAAAAGTAATCAAAAATGCCATATACAGTGTTTTCACTAGTATAGGAAAATAAATTCTTTGTGATTCTTCTTTTTGTACAATATTACCTTCCATATCATATTTTAAATCAACTGCTGCTAATACATTTGAGAAAGTGAAACTACTATAACTTCTTTGAATTGCAATCCAGAAATTTGGATTATTCCATTTTTTAGTAATGCTTAAAAGATATTCTTTATAATTAGTAATAGCATTAATATCTTCTTTTTTAATCTTTCTG
>CAJXWI010000373.1 GCA_913062735.1 uncultured Arcobacter sp. | reverse complement strand
TTTATACTGTTAATTTTGCTTAGTTATTCGTATGCAAATAAAGGTAAGCCAAGCGCTTGTGATACAAGTAAGCATCAGTTTATATTTTCTAAAACTGAATGCATTAATTATGTATATGAAGAAGCAGATGATGAAGACAATTTAATAATATTTATTCATGGTTCTTGGAAAGAAGGTAGTGATACTTTAAAAAAATACACACCTTTTATGGAAAATTTAGTCTTAAATACCGATGTAAGTACTATTATTATTGCTTTACCTGGATACTCAAAATCTTCATCTAATGTTTTTGAAGCTATCTCTAAAAAAGGTTTTTCTTCTTTAATTTATACAAAAGAATATTTGGACTTAATTAAAGATGTTATTTTACGCTTAAAAAAGAAATACAAAAAGAAAACACTTACTCTAGTAGCTCATTCAGCAGGGGCTAGTCTAGCAACTACTCTTTATGGTTATGACAATACACTTATTCAAAACATGATTGCAATTGCAGGTTCTTATAATACAGACCCAGCTAATAAAGACCTTTACTCTGCAAATAAAACTTATAAAAATATTAATAAAAAATCCAAACTGGTATTAATTTATGCAGATAATGACAAGATTTCTCCCCCTAAAAAAAGCACAGACTTTTATGCCTTAGTTAAAAAAGAAAAAGTCCTAGTAAAACTCATTGAGGTAAAAAATGCAGCACATTTAAACCTTGAGTTAAGAGATGAAGTTATGGATGAAATTTTAGAAGTATTTGAATAAGAAATTATTCTTATTTCTAATACTTCTTTTTAAATGCTTTTTTAGCCAAATGCATAGCATCCTTTTCCAGCATAATTATTTTACTTTCTTCAATATAAGAGCGCAAAGACATTTTTACTTCTTTGCTTAATGTTCTTATTGTTAAAAATCTTAATTTTTTCCCATTTCCTTGCAATAACTTATAATCATCTTGTAAATAAATACCTTTAAACCAAGCAATACGTAAACCTTCTTGTGTTGTGCGTATATAACAAAATCCACTTGAATACTTTGTTGAAAAATAAGAAGTAATATTAGCACTTAGTCGTTCAATCACCTCTTCTTCATTTATTTCTTTTTTTAAAAATTCTCTTACTTCTAAAAAAAGTTCTGCAAAAACACTGTTCATATCTTTATCAAATTGTTTCATATATATAATACTCCTAGTTTATTCTTAGAAAAGCTAATTTAGAAGTTTATATTCATATGCGCAGCTAATAAAATATTCAATTAAACAATGACTTTCATCTTTTAATGCTGCTCTCTCTGGTTGAAAAGCTGTTGCAATAAAAAATCTATTTTCTTTTATTTCCAAAGCTTTTACTTCCTTATTTTTATTCATAGCAACAAGTGTCATCGCTGAATTATTAAAAATATGAGCATAATCAGAATTAAGAACAAAATTTCCTTCGGATTCTTCTTTAATATGCTGATTTTCATATATTTTTTTTAGTAAAGAATGATTAGATAAAAAAACATCTTCTTCTTTTTCATGCGAAATACTCTTTAATAAAGTAAACAATGGCATACTTGCCTCTTTATTCATTTCTTCATGCTCTGCTTTTTCGTAGTCCAATTCATTTCTTGCAAATTCAATAGCAGTATATTGATATCCTGCGCACGTACCTAAAAAAGGAACATTACTTATACGTGCGAAGTTAATTGCATTTAATGTGCCTTGTATACTTTTATAAGGACTAGAAGGAGCACACCAAATCCCATCAAATTCCTTTAGATGTTTAATATTAACACGTCTGCTATCTATCCAAGAAAACTCAACCACTATTTGTGTTTTATTTTTCACTAAATTAAGTGCTTTTTCAATACAGGTATGAGCAGTTATTTTTTCATTATAATCACCAATTATTGCAATTTTTACTGTTTTTATTGTTTTTGTATATTTTTTTTGAGTGTCAAATTCATTTAGTTCTTCTTTAATAAAATGCTCAATCATATTTTTGTATACGTCTTGAATTAAAGTAGGTGAAACTCCATATTTAAGCGCCAAGTTCTTTTTCGTTTGCAATACTTCTTTTACACGATTAATGTCTTTTACTTCACTTGCATTTTTTTTAAACTTTGCCGCTTTTTTTACGTATAAGGTACGTTTTGCAAGAAGTTGTACGATCTCATCGTCTAAAATATCAATGCTGTCTCTAATATCTTTCATGTTCTTGCAATCTTTTGCATCAAACATTATTACCCCTTAATAATAAAAATTATATTATTATTATTTTAGCATAGAAATACTTATGACAAAATAGAATATTTTTCAACAATTCGAATTATACTTTGAGCCGTTTTCTCAATACTTTGTTTTTTAATACGCGCACTTGTACCAGATATTCCAACAGCTGCTATTAAAATATTGTCTTTATTAAATAAAGGTACAGCAATACAACACATAGAATCTTGAAACTCACTGTTATCAGTTGAAAAACCTTTTTCTCTAATATCACTTAAGTCACTTCTCAATGCTTCTAAATTGGTGATTGTATTATTTGTCCATTGTTTTAAGCGCATCTTATTTAAATCATAACTTCCAAAAGCTAAAATGGATTTACCAAGAGCACTTGAATGAACAGGGAAGTATAAACCAATATTATTTCTTGTTTTTAAATCACGATCTGAGCGATCAATTTGATTTAAGTACAATACTTTATTATTGTGAATAATACCTAGATAAGCACATTCATTTGTAGCAGTAAAAATATCTTCTAATAAACCTTGAGTATTCTTTACTAATAACTCAATTTTAGTATTTTTAATGGCATTATTTTCCAAATCACTGGCAATAATTTCATTGCTGTTTTCTAAATACTCAATAAAGTTCTCATTTTTAAGTGTTTGAAGCAGTCTTGACATAGTACTTTTATCAATATTCAAACGTTCACACAACGTTTTTGCAAGTATGGGTTTAGAATAAGAGAGAATTTCTTTATAAAGTATTAATCCTTTGCTTAAGGATTTAATTTCTTTTGGCATGCATAGCCTTTTTATTATTATAAGCAAAGTGTGATTAAACACACTTTACTTAAATTTACTTTAGTAGTTCGTTAAATTTAGCCAACCATTTAGGGTGAGCAGGCCAAGCAGCAGCTGTTACTAAATTACCATCAACATGCGCGTCTTCAAAACCAATATCAATCCATTCTCCACCAGCTAGATTAAGATCGGGAGCACAAGCAGGATAAGCTGAACATTTTTTGTCTTTTACAATTTTTGCAGCTACTAGCACTTGAATTCCATGACAAACAGAAGCAATTGGCTTATTTGCATCATTAAATTCATTCACTATGTCAAGTACTCTTTGCTCTAATCGAATGTACTCAGGAGCACGTCCTCCTGGAATTAATAAAGCATCATAATCGTTTGAATTCACATCATCAAATGTAGCATTCAAAGCAAAATTATGGCCTGGTTTTTCAGTATATGTTTGATCCCCTTCAAAGTCATGAATAGCTGTTTTTATAGTATCTCCTGCAACTTTATTAGGGCAAACAACATCTACAGTGTGACCTAACATTAATAAACATTGGAAAGGAACCATAATTTCATAATCCTCAACAAAATCTCCTGCAATAATCAAAATCTTTTTACTCATATTTTTTCCTTTAATTTTTGATGCCCTATAATAAAGTATCTCTAATTAAAAAAAAATTTATAAAAAAAGTAGTTTTTACAGTTTCACATAGTAAAACCCGTTTATTTAAATAAGGGCTTAAAAAAACTTCTCTCGTAAGAGATAATACACTTTGTTTCTTGGGCATATTCAAAAGCCTTAATGCACTCCCCATCCTTAAACGAGGCGTTTCTATATACTTCATACAAAGCAAAAGACTCAAAAGTAAATAAGGCCAA
>CAJXWI010000372.1 GCA_913062735.1 uncultured Arcobacter sp. | reverse complement strand
TTCAAAATCAATTAAAAATAATAAAAGAAAAAGAAAAAGAAACCAACTTTTCAATTACACCTAATATCAAAATAGATAAAGATAAAAAAAGTATCAAACTTGAAGGCGTACAAATAGAAATAAAATCAAAGTTCTAAGGAAAAATATGAGTATTGAAAAAATAGACTGGGAAAAGATGCAAGGATTAGTTCCTGTTGTCACACAAGATGCAAGTACAAAAGAAGTACTTATGTTAGCTTATATGAATAAAGAGGCCTTAGAGCTAAGTTTAAGCACTAATGTAGCACATTATTTTTCAAGAAGCAAACAAAGAATTTGGAAAAAGGGTGAAAGCTCTGGGCATATTCAAGATATTGTTGAAATCTTATTAGATTGTGATGATGATACTATTTTATTAAAAGTAAATCAAACAGGCGTGGCTTGTCATACAGGAAGAAAGTCGTGTTTTTTTACCAATATTAAAAGCAATGAAATAGTTTCAAAAGTAGAAGTAGATACAAGTGCAGCATATGGAGTAATTGATACCTTATACCATACCATTCAAGAAAAAAAGAATACAGATCCAACAAAATCATATACTGCAAAACTTCTTCAAGGTGAAGAAAACTCTATGCTTAAAAAGATTGTTGAAGAAGCAGGAGAATTTACTTTTGCTATTAAAGACAATGATACTCAAGAAATCATTTATGAAGCAGCTGATATTACTTACCATGTTTTAGTTGCACTTGCAGGAAAAAATATAAGTCCAGATAGAGTAAAACAAGAATTAGCAAGAAGGTTTGGAATCAGTGGCATTGAAGAAAAAGATTCACGAACAAATAAATAAAGCCTAGGCTTTATTTATTTCTAAAACTTCTTTGAATAATCAATACACTTGCCTTCTTTATCTTTAAGAGGATATTTTAACTCATTCTTTTTCATCTTAGAAACAATAGCTTCTTCTAAATTAATATTATAAGACATACAAATTCGTAAAAGATATACAGCAACATCTGCGATTTCTTCTTTTAGATGCTCTAACTTTTGATCCTTTAATCTTAAAGCTTCATCTTGGCTTAACCACTGAAATATTTCTAAGAGCTCTGAGCTTTCTACACTTAAAGCCATAGCTAAATTTTTGGGATTGTGAAATTTATCCCAATTTCTTTCTTGCGAGAATTTTTTAATCAACGTTTCTATTTTTTGCATATCCATTTTTTGTCCTTAAACAATTTCAATAAATATATCAAAGATGTACTAAAAATAAGCCTTATTAGTTATGAATATGGATGGATTGGATTTTACATAATTTGTTGTGATTAAGTTAAAAAGATAGGGAGAGAAGGATGAGTCAAGAAATAAACCAAAGGCTTATTTCTTATTCTTGTTATTTATACCAATCTCTTAATTCTACTTTGATATCTTTGTTATTAAAGTTTACCGTTTCTTTGAATTTTTTTGTATCAAAGATAAAACTGTTTCCATCTTTTTTTCCTCTATAATGATAAGGATAAACGATTTTTGGTTTGAAATCTAAAACAGCAGATGCGGCAGAAGCTAGAGACATAGTATACGGTAGATTCATACATACAAAAGCGATATCAATATCTTTTAATTCTCTCATTTCTTTAATATCAGCACTATCTCCTGAAAAATAAACTCTTTTATTAGCAAAAGAAATCACATAACCATTTCCTCTGCCTTTAGTATGTTTTGCTTTTGTTGATTCGGGAAGATTGTACATCGCAACTGCTTCTATTGTAAGCCCCATGGTTTTAAGTACATCCATATTATCTATTCTGCTAGCCATTTTTTGCAGCTTTGTAGGAAGCTTTGCAATAACAGCTTGTGGAGCAATGATTCTAGTACTGTCATTTACCACATGATTTAATACTTTTGCATTTAAATGATCCCCATGAATATCGCTTAATAGAATCAAATCAATGTTTTTGAAGTTTTTATATCGTTCAACTCCACCTGCTGGGTCCAATAAAATGTTCTTATTATTCCAAGATAAATAAGTACTCGCATGATGAATAGGGAGGATTGTTAGTTGCCCTTTGTTTGTTTTAAAGGTATCTGCAACAAGCAGTGTTGAAAATAAAGCCATAGATAAAATTATTTTTTTTATGTGGTTCATGTAAATCCTTTTTATTTTACTTTAATCTAACAAAGAGGGAAAAAAGGGGGATTATTTTTTTGTTTTAAGACTTTTGAATCCCTCTTTTTTCCCTCATTACTATTTTATACTTCTATTATAAAAATTAAGGATATGAAATGAAAAAATTATTACTAAGCTTACTTCTACTAGGAACATCTGTTTTTGCATCAAGCTACCAACTTGATACTGCGCATTCAAAGATTTTGTTTAAAGTAAAACACATGGCTATCTCAAATGTATATGGAAGTTTTACAAAGTTTGATGCAACAATTGACTATAATGAAGACAGTAAAGTGTTTAAAGAACTTAGTGCGAAAGTAGCTGTAGCCTCTATTGATACAAATAGTGTTAAAAGAGATGGACATCTTAAGTCAGAAGATTTTTTTGACGAAAAAGTTTTTCCAAACATAACATTTAAATTATTAAGTGTAAATGCCAATGAAGCAAAAGCTTTATTAACAATAAAAGGCATAAGCAAAGAAGTTATTTTGGATTTTGAAAATAATGGTACAGTTAAAGATCCTTGGGGAAATACTAAATTGGGTTTATCTTTTTCAACTAAAATATCAAGAAAAATGTTTGGTTTAACATGGAATAAACTTTTAGAAACTGGTTCCTTAGTAGTTGGTGATAAAATCACTATTACAGTTGATTTACAAGCAAAAAAAATATAATAACAAAAGCTTAGGCTTTTGTTGACATTGGCAGAATATGAAATTAGAAGACTTAATTATTCTTTATGCAGAAGATGAAGAAGGAATATCACAAACAGTAGGAGAAGTACTTGAGCTTTATGTAAACAGAGTCATTTATGCTAAAGATGGACAAGAAGCCTTAGAACTTTATTCTATATACAAACCTAATATTTTATTATTAGATATCTGCATGCCTAAACTAAATGGGCTGGATGTGTTAAAAACAATTAGAGAAACAGACCTTTTTACTCCTGTTATTATTATGACTGCTCACACAGAACAAGATTATTTATTAAATGCTGTTGAACTGTATATTACAAAATATTTAGTCAAACCCTTTGATAAACATGCACTGGAAGATGCATTAAATAAATGTTTGAATCTTATTTCTAGCAAATTAAATGATGTCATTCTTTTAAAAGAGAATATCACTTATGATATAAAAGCTAAAAGCATAGAAAAAGAGGGGAAGAAGACTATTTTAAATAAAAAAGAATCTTTGTTATTAAACCTTTTATTAAAAAATACACCCCATATTGTCTCTTATGAAGAAATTGAGTATCATTTGTGGCCAGATATCTCTGTAAGCAAAGAAGCCTTTAAATCCCTCATAAAAGACTTAAGAAAAAAAACCTCAAAAGACTTAATTATAAATATTTCTCAAACAGGATATAAACTTGAAAAATCTTAATTTTTCAATGAAAAGCAAGAGTCTCTTTTTTATTCTTTGTTTAATTTCAATACTCTTATTGACCCTTTATTATCAGAATAAAAGCTCTAATAAATCATATTTATATTTATTACAAAATAACTATAAAAATACCTTAGATAATTTTTACTCTACTTTTAGACACAAGTTAGAGAATTCTTATGCAAACTTAAACTTTTATTTGGAGAATGATGTCTTATTTGACTTAGTTGATGGGCAAAAAAATACAGAAATCAAAAGCTATGAGAAGTACCTTCTAAAAAAATTCAAAGACAAAAACACCTACTTAAAAGACATTAACATTACTCTCCTAGAGAAAAATAAGATACATTT
>CAJXWI010000371.1 GCA_913062735.1 uncultured Arcobacter sp. | reverse complement strand
TAAAGGACACGCATGACGATACAAGAAAGTAAACCCAAATACAGAAAACCAGAATGGTTAAGAAAAAAAATAAATTTCTCAGCTCAAAAAGAAATGGACCAGTTATTAGAAGAAGTTGGAATTCACACTATTTGTCAAGAAGCCAAATGTCCTAATATTTCTGAATGTTTTTCTAAGAAAAATGCAACTTTTTTAATTCTTGGAAATATCTGTACAAGAAGATGTTCTTATTGTAATGTATTAACAGGAAAACCAGAAGAAGTAAATCCCAAAGAAATCAATCAGGTAACTATCTCTGTTTTAAGACTTGGACTTAAATTTGTTGTTATAACCTCTCCTGCTAGAGATGATTTAGGAGATGGAGGAGCTAATCAGTTCTATAAGGTTACTAAAGATATTTTAGAGAAATCCCCTGGTACGCAAGTTGAACTATTAATTCCAGATTTTAAAGGTAAAATTGAGTCTATTCAAAAAGTTGTGGATTCAGGAGCTGTTATTATTGGTCATAACATTGAAACAGTTCCAAGGTTTTATCGTATTAGAAAAAATGCTTCATATAAACGTTCACTTCAAGTACTAAAAGATTTAAAACGTTTAGGCGGAGATAATGTAAAAACAAAAAGTGCCTTAATGGTAGGTCTTGGGGAAACACCTGAAGAAATGGAACAAGTATTTAAAGACTTATTAGAAGTTGGCTGTAAATTTTTGAGTATTGGTCAATACTTAGCTCCTTCAGGAGAGTTTGAAAAAGTAAAAGAGTTTGTACATCCAGAACAATTCGCTTTGTATAAAAGAACTGCTTTGGATATGGGCTTCGAATTTGTTCACTCAACGCCTTATGCAAGATCTTCATATATGGCGCATGAATATTTAAGTAATAAAGAAGACTAAAAGATAAAAGAGATGAACTCTTTTATTTTATTCAACAAGGCTTACAATAATAATTTTTCCTCTGTGATCTTTATTCGATACATAAAATATATCTTTATGCCGTCTTAAAATCTTACTCCACGTACTTGCCCCATAATTTGTAGGATGTAAAGATGCATTTTTATTTTTTAAAAACGTTCCTATTTGAGATAAATAAGCAAAATCTTCATCTCCTCGTGTAGAGATTATTGCATCTTTTAAAATACTAATAATATCAGTTTCATCTTCATCTTCATCTTTTAGAGCATCTACTTTTTTAATAGGTAGTTCAAAAAAAGTACTGTAAGCATTGATTAAAGAATCAGGTGTTTTTTTCTCCCCAAATCCAATAACTTCAAAACCTTTTGATTTAATTTCAATGGCTAAAGAGGTAAAATCACTGTCACTTGAAACTAAAACAATAGTATTAATATTTGAATAATGCATGGTATTCATAACATCAATAACAATTTGAAAATCTGAAACATTTTTTGATGACACATTGGAATTAGAATGAATAGGTTTAATAGCAAACATAGGAAGTTTCTCTCCCCAAGATTTACTTTGATTAGAGCTCCAATCTTTGTAGGCCTGACGTATCATTACTTCCCCAGATTTTGCCAATTCAAAAAATATTTCATCCAGATATTTAGAGCTTACATTTTCGCAATCAAAAAAAACTGCTATTTTTTTATCATTTATCATTATGTATCTTTGTATTAAAATTAAAACAAAGTATAGTGTTATTTTCCTTCGTAACCAAGTGGTAACTCTTTTTTATTATTATCTTTTTACAAATATCTAATGATATAAATACAAAAGGAAAACAATGAGCATTAAGAGTAAAATACGTTATTTAATTCTAACCTTTGTGATTATCGTAAGTATTAATGCTGGAAGTATATTTTATGCTATCAATAATATTTCTATATTAAATCATTCAGTACAAAATGAAAGTAACATCTTCAACCAATTTCAAAATCTTAAATTTATTATTAAATCTTTGCAAGAAAAAAGCTTAGAAATAGCACTTAGTAACGATGAAGAAGATTTAAAAAAACTCCTTGTATTAAAAGAACAATTTTGGATACAAGTAAAAGAACTTGAAAAATTCAACTTAAGTAAGGAAGTTAACGTTTCTCTTTTAAAGATGAAAAAGACTTTTGATGGTATGTTTTTATCCTTATTTAAAAATGCAAAACTGGGTATTAAAAAAGAAAAAGAAAAAGAAGTTAACAATGAAATGTTACTTGAATTTACACTGGCTGTAGATAATGCAAAAGATACAATAGTATCTTTATATGGAATAATAATACGTTCTCATGTTACACAACTTCAAATGGAACTAGCATCCATGCAAAGCATATATATTGCAGTTCTTGCAAGTGGAGACAATTCAAATTTAGCTTCTGCAAAAAAATTAAAAAAGAAAATAATGCGAAAACTAAATCGAGCATTAAGAAAAAATAAAGACAAAGCAGAATATTTAAAAATAGTGCAACAACAAATAATACATATTGAAGCCTTAGCAAATATTGGAAATGATTTATCTACTCATGGCGTTAATTACGTTAAATACACTAAAGAGCAAGATATTGCAAGAAAAACAGCCAATAAATTGGTAAAAGACTATTTTAAAACCTTAGACCTCTTATCCATACAACTAAAGAAAAATGTAAACAAGAAGTTAGTACAGAATGAATCTTCTTTAAGCACTTTAGAAAATACAGCTTCTGTATCAACTTTCTTTTATATCGTATTTTTGATTATTTTATTTGTAATCACAAAAAAAATAATATCAAATATTTTGCGCTTATCTGCTGGAGTTAATACCTTAATGGCTTTTTCAAGTGCAGATCAAGAAATTAAAATTAATACAAAAGATGAACTAAATGATTTAGCGAACAGCTTTAATACATATATGAAGTCTTTACGTTCTGTTGTTATTGAAGATCAAAAAATTGTGGAAGAAGTAGAAAAATCCATCCAAATGGCAAAAGCTGGTTTCTTTTTTTATACCATAAACACAAGCAGTAAAAACAGAAGTACCAATGATTTAAAAAATGCGCTTAATGAAATGATACATGATTTTAACGACAAATTTACAGCAATTACTGCTGCTTTGGTTGAATATGGCAATACAAACTTTCAACATGAAATGAAAGTAAATAATGTGGGAGGAACTATTTCTTCTATTGTAAGTGCAAGCAATACCATTGGATCAAACGTATCTGAATTATTGGCAACTATTATGATAACAGGACAAAACCTTTCAAATAACATTGATACCTTATCTCTTAGTGCAAACTCTTTATCCTTAAGCTCCACACAGCAAGCAGCATCTTTAGAAGAAACTGCTGCTTCTATTGAAGAAATAACCCTAGAAAATAATAAAAATGCAAAAAACATTATACAAATGAGTCAATTAGCAGACAGTTTAATTCATACCTCACAAGAAGGAAAAGAACTTGCTTTTAAAACCTCTGTCTCAATGCAAGAAATAGAAGAAAAAATCACTAGTATAAATACGGCCTTAAGTATAATTGATAGCATTTCTTTTAAAACCAATATTTTATCTTTAAATGCAGCTGTTGAAGCAGCTACTGCTGGTGAGGCAGGAAAAGGATTTGCTGTTGTTGCCCAAGAAGTGCGAAACTTAGCAGCAAGAAGTGCAGATGCTGCCAAAGAAATTAAAGACCTGGTTGAAAATGCCGCAGCTAAAGCCAATGAAGGTAAAAATATCTCAACTGATATGATTGAGGGTTACAATAAACTAAATTCTAATATCCATAATACCTTAGATTCAATCTCTAGCATTTCTACTTCATCAACTGAGCAATTGAGTGCCATTGAGCAAATAAATGATGCGGTTCAAACTTTGGATCAAGTTACCCAAGAAAATGCTTCTAGTGCCAGTGCTGCAAACATTGTAGCCCAAGAAGTAAGTGGTATTGCACAAAAAGTAGTTGA
>CAJXWI010000370.1 GCA_913062735.1 uncultured Arcobacter sp. | reverse complement strand
CCCTACTAAATACAAAGACCCTTGATTACTGTGAATTTTTTCTATTGCAGAAGATATGGCTTGCATTCCAGAAGCACAATTGCGATGAACCGTATATGCAGGCGTTTTTTGAGAAAAACCTGCTTTGATTGCAATGATTCTTGCAATATTTGAGGCATGTGCTGGTTGGGCTACATTTCCAAGTATTATTTCATCAAATGCATCATAGTTAATACCTGCTCTTAAAACCAGTTCTTTTGTTATGATAGCTCCCAAAGTATCTGCTTGAACATTTTTTAATTCAAAACCAGCTTTTGATATTGGGCTTCTTAAACCATCAATTATTACAATTTTTTCTTTCATAAAATCTCCTAATACATTGTGCTTATTTGGTCTTCATATAATTCCTCTATTTTATTTCTACATATTTTCATGGAAGGGGTTAATTCTCCTGTTTCAATTGAAATATCATTTAATATAAGAGTATATTTAACAATACATTCCCATGAGTTTAGATTTTTATTGATTTTTTTAATATGTTTATCTATCTCATTTATGATACTCCTATTTGCATAATAATCTTCAATACTTAAGTTCGTATTCTTTTGTTTTTCTAAAAGATATTTGTCTTTGTCAACAAAAAGCAAAGCGCTTACATATTTTTTGTTATTAGCAATAATAACGCTAAATTCAATGTATTTGTTTTTTGAAAGTGCTTGCTCCAAAAAAACTGCATTGACATATTCACCTGTGGAGCTTTTAAATATTTCTTTTTTTCTACTGCTTACATATAAATAACCTTCTTTATCAATATGTCCAATATCTCCTGTATGCAGCCAACCTTCTGGGTCAATTGTATTTTGTGTTAATTCTTTTTGATTAAGATACTCCCTCATTAAAGAAGGGCCTTTTACCAAAATCTCATTGTCTAGAAATTTAATTTCCGCACTTTTAAGTAGTTTTCCACAAGAACCTACTTTTTGAGCATCGGGAGCATTTGTAGAAATAACAGGAGAAAATTCACTTAAGCCATAGCCTTGGTAGATATTAATACCAATATTTACAAAAAAATTACAGATATCTTTATTTAAAGGTGCACCTCCTGAAACGAGTTTACTTAGGCGTGAGCCAAAAATTTCTCTAAATTTTATATATACTATTTTGTCAAAAATTTTATATATCAAAGCTTTTTTATTAAGATCGTATTGCATGGCATAAGAAAATGCGAGGGATGCAATGATTTTACTTATTAGTGGTTTTGAGCTTATATTTGTTTTAATCTTATTGAATATTTTTTCCAATAATCTTGGTACTGCTGTCATCATTGTAGGTTTTACTATTTTAAGTAAGTTGCCCACATTTGTTATTTCATCTACAAAATAAACACTAACACTTTTACTTAAATAATAAGACATTACGGTTCGCTCAAAAATATGCGCCAATGGTAGTAATGATAAGATTATCTCATCCTTTTTTAAATGAATTATTAAATCAATATCATTGATTTGTGAAATAATATTTTTATTACTTAATACAACCCCTTTTGGTGTTCCTGTATTTCCACTAGTATAAATGATAGAAAAAATATCATTTTCATTTGCAATGTAACTATCCTCTTCATGTATTTCTTCATGTAAAGCATTAGAATAAAACAAATCATCAAAACAATAAAAGTTTTTTTCTGAATGCTTGAAAGTATGAGTAATAAAAACAAGATCTTTTTTGATATTTTTAATTGTATTTTTATCATCAATAAATATATAAGAAATATTTGCATCGCTAAGCTCAAAATTCAGGTTTTTTATAGAAATATTTGCGAATATTGGAACAGATACTGCACCAATTTGATGCAAAGCAAAATCAAAAATAAGCCAAAAAGGGCTTGATTTGGCACAAATAGCCACAGTATCTTTTTCTTTTATTCCAATGTTTTTTAATTCTTTTGCAAGACTTAACACTTTATTTTTAAATAAAGCCGTTGAAATATTTTTATATTTCCCTTTTGAAAGGTAATTCAAAAAATATTTATTTTCACTTCTTGTAAAAGATTTAAATAACTCTTGATAGGTTCTAAAAGGTAAAGTTTTCATGCTTACTCCTTTATGTACTCTAAGTATAGAATAAATAATTTAAAAATAAAAAAAATAATATTTTATATTTTTATATTAAGTTATTTTTAAATTATCTAAAATTTATCTTACATTAAATCATAAATATATTGATTATTATTTTAAAAATATATGTACAGTAATTGTACATGTTAAAACAAAAATCATACAATGGACTATTTTTGCCAATATTAATCGCTTTATTTCAATAAACTGAATGCAAACTGAAAGCCAAATAAGCCAATTATGCTTCAAAACAGAGCATTTAGTGTAATAAGTGATTTATTTGTAACTTTTATTTACACAATAAAAACTTGTACAAGTCATTACAATAATTGTACATGTCAATGAAGGAAGATATGATATACTCTTCTATATAAAAATATAGGAGACATATATGAGTTTAATCGCTGCTTACAAAAAGCATACAGAAGAAAGACTTCAAGAGGGCTCTTTGCCACCATTAGCACTAACTGCTGATGAAACTGCACAATTAGTTGAATTATTAAAAGCAAATACAGTAGAAGATGCTGCTTATGCTGTAGAATTATTTAAAAATAACATTAATCCAGGTGTTGATGATGCTGCTTATGTAAAAGCTGCTTTTTTGAATGACATCGTTCAAGGTCAAGTAGCCTGTACCGTTATTTCTAAAGTAGAAGCTATAAAAATATTAGGAACAATGATGGGTGGGTTTAACGTAACTCCTCTAGTTGATGCACTTAAAATTGAAGAAGTAGCACAAGTTGCAGCTACGCAATTAAAAAATACTATTTTAGTATATGATTCTTTTAATGATGTAAAAGAATTAGCTGATAATGGGAATACTGAAGCTGCTTCTATTATTCAATCATGGGCTGATGCTGAATGGTTTACTAATAAACCTGCATTAGATGATGAAATTACTGTAACGGTTTACAAGATTCCTGGTGAAACGAATACGGATGATTTATCACCTGCAACGGTAGCTTTTACAAGAGCTGATATTCCTTTACATGCAACATCAATGTTGCAATCACGTATGGAAGACCCATTAAATAAAATGATTGAACTAAAAGAAAAAGGTCATCCTTTAGCTTACGTTGGTGATGTTGTTGGAACTGGATCTTCTCGAAAATCTGGAATTAACTCTGTTCAATGGCATATGGGAAGAGACATTAATGGTGTTCCTAATAAAAGAACAGGTGGAGTTGTTATTGGTTCTATTATTGCACCAATCTTCTTTAATACTGCAGAAGATTCAGGATGTTTACCTATTCAAGCTCCTGTTGATAATTTAGAAACAGGTGATGTAATTACTGTTAAACCAAGTGAGGGTGTAATTACTAAAGATGGAAATGTTGTTTCTACTTTTAAAATTGAACCAAATACTTTACCTGATGAAATGAGAGCTGGAGGACGAATTCCTTTAATTATTGGAAAAGGTCTAACTGCAAAAGCAAGAGAAGCATTAAAACTTCCTGCAAGTGATTTATTTATTGTTCCAACTCAACCTCAAGATGATGGAAAAGGTTTTACTCAAGGTCAAAAAATGGTTGGTAAAGCTTGTGGTATGGAAGGTGTTAAACCAGGTATGTATGTAGAACCTATTTGTACAACAGTAGGATCTCAAGATACAACTGGACCAATGACTAGAGATGAGATTAAAGAACTTGCAGCACTTTCTTTTGGTGCTGATATGGTTATGCAATCATTCTGTCATACTGCTGCTTACCCAAAACCAGCAGATATTAACTTACAACACACATTACCAGAGTTCATTACTTCAAGAGCTGGTGTTACTTTAAGACCAGGTGATGGTGTTATTCACTCTTGGTTAAATAGATTATGTTTACC
>CAJXWI010000369.1 GCA_913062735.1 uncultured Arcobacter sp. | reverse complement strand
ATTATTATGAAAAAAAGGGCCTGAGTGAATTTAATATGTAATTGATTTATTTTTCAATTACTTTATTTTTATTCTTCTTTATAAAATAAAGCCATGCTAAACTAAATACGCCTGTGACAAACAATGCCGCATAAATTGCAGGCATTGGATTATCTATTTGGCTAATTGAACCTGCATAAGCAATAATACTAAGATAAGGAACGGTGCCTAAAGCCCAAAATAGTAAAAAACTTTTAAAAGGCATTTTACAAGTACCTGCTAAACAAGCTGAAATTTCTGGCAGCATTGGTACTGCTCTTGACAATACTAATACTATTGTTCCATGTTTTAGAAAAAGTTCTTTCATCTCTTTTTTCTGTTCTTCATTTGAACTAAGTTTATTAAGAACTTTTTCACCATATTTTTTTGAGAGAAAATATCCTATTAAAGAAGCGCATAAAAGACCCCAAAAGACATAAATAATAGCTAGTTTAAAACCTAAAAAATATCCAGCTAATAAAATAACAGTCATAGTAGGAATTGCAATAAATAGATCAATAATCAAAAGAAAAACAACTAACAATCCTAAAATATAAGAATTTTGGGTTTTAATAGTTTCAAATATATTTTTAATATCCTCTATTGTAAAAATTCCTGAAAATTTGAAGATTAGAAAACTGCTAAAAAATATACTAGCTAAGATGAAGATTGATTTAATTAATAATTTCATTGTTATACTTTAATTTTTATTGAATAATAGCTATATTATGTTAACGAAATAAAAGGTGTTAGACACTAATTAGTAATTCAGATATTATTTATTTTAACTTTTATTAGAGAAACTTTTCATAAAATAAAACCTTACGATTATAATTTATACTACTCTTAATCAATTGATATCCTATTTTTTCGTAAATATGAATTGCTTTGTAATTATTATCATAAGCATCTAAAGTAATATGATTAATTTTCAATTCTTCAATACAGTACTTTTCTAATTCAATTAATGCATTTTGACCAAGACCTAAATGCTCTTAATCCAAGTACTAACTTTAGTACTATATCCTTCATAAAATTAAAAAGTACAATACTTCTTTAAGTACTTACTTAGCTATACTCTTTCATAATTTATGTGAGCATCACTTAAGATAGAAAATACTCGCGAAGTCTTTTTAAGGAGAAAACAATCAATACTTTTTTAGAAGCATTAAACTGCATTACTGAAATACCGAGGAATGAGTTAGAATTATTAAAAAATATTTCTACAATAAAACATCTAAAAAAAGGTGGTCTTTTTTTAAGGCAAGGTGAAAAATCATCTGAGTTGGCTTTTGTGATAAAGGGATTATTTAGACTTACGTATTTAAGTGAAGATGGCAAAGAATTTACGAAAAGCTTTTTACTTGAAAATGATTTTTTAGTTTCATACAGTGCACTAATAGAAAATAGAGAATCCTATTTTTCAATTGAGGCATTAGAAAATTCAGAAATAGTTGTTATTGATTATCACTTGTGGAAAGAGTTGTTTGAAGATAAAATTTGTTGGCACAAGTTGTTAATTACTATTTTAGAAAAAGCATTTTGTAAAAAAGAAAAAAGAGAAAGAGAATTCTTGCTTTACAATGCTAAAGAAAGGTATGAGTCTTTTTTGAACGCTTATCCCAATCTTGAAAATAGAATCAGACAACATGTCATAGCCTCTTATTTAGGTATTACCCCTGTAGCACTTAGCCGCTTGAAAAACAAAAATTATTAACCTAGTTTAATGAAATAACTTTTTATATCAAGTATTATCTTCATTAAAACACATTAGGAGTTTTAATGGAAAATCAAACTGTGCTAATCACTGGTGGTACATCTGGTATTGGTTATGAAATCGTAAAATTACTGCAGCAAAATAATACCTTAATAATTATCTCAAAAGATGCGATTAAATTAGAGAAGTTATCAAAACAGTATGTAAATATTGTGACCTATCAAGCTGACCTATCAAATATTGAAGAAATACAAAGCATTGCAAATACTATTATAAAAGATTATAAAACAATCAATGTTCTTATTAATAATGCAGGGGTTCAATATATTCCAACATTTTTAGATGATGACTTTAAGTATGAAAATATAGCTAAAGAGATAAATACTAATTTTACCAGTGTATGTAGTTTGACTTATAAACTATTACCTCTTTTACTTAATAGTTCAAAAGCTAGTATTTTGAATGTTAATTCAGGATTGGCACTAACACCCAAAACGTCATCTGCAATCTATTGTGCTACAAAAGGCGCATTAAATATTTTTACACAAGCACTTAGATATCAACTTGAAAAAAGCAATATAAGTGTTCATCAAGTATTTTTAGAGTTGGTTGATACCAAGATGTCAAAAGGCAGAGGAAAAAATAAAATATCTCCTGCAAATGCTGCAAAAAAAATATTGTATGGGCTTGAACATAATATTTTGGATCATTATATAGGAAAGGTAAAACTTTTAAGATTTCTGCTTAGATTCTTTCCTTCTCTTGGCAAAAAAATAATGAAAAAATATTAAGGACAAGGAAAAAATAATGAAAAATAAATTTATAATATGGAGTATGATTATGAGTATAGTTAGTTTAAATGGGACAGAGTTAAATATAAGGGTAGATAATATTGATACAAAAAAAGGTGGAAACCTTTCTGTCTATATTTTTGGAAAAAATGGATACCCAAAAGTACACAAAGATGCGCTTCTTCATCAAATAATAAAAGTTGAAAAAAACAGTGAGAACTTTATATTTGAGATAGATAATAATATAAAAGACTTGTCAATAAAAGTACATCATGATGAAAACAGTGATGGTAAAGTTAGTAAGAATTGGACAGGGATTTATCCTAAAGAGGGATTGGGATTTTCAAAAAAACAAGAAGTTGCTATGTTTGGTCCGCCAAACTACGAAGCTTCTAAATTAACACTTGAAGAATTTCAAGAAAAAATAAATATATCATTAATCTATCCCTAAGGAAATTTGATGAAAGAGTTACTAAGAGTTTTTTTAATAATAGCATCTGTTTTTGCCATAAGTTTTATAATAATTAAAGTTACAGGCGTTTTAACATTAGAAGATATAAAAGAATATTTACAAGCAGCAAAAAATATATCACCACTTTATGTTGGCGTGCTGGTTTCTCTTTTGTTATTTGCTGATTTATTTATAGCAGTACCTACATTAAGCATTATTATTTTGTCTGGATACTTTTTAGGCTTTGCTCTTGGAGCAGTATTTTCTATAATAGGAGTGTTTTTAGCAGGTTTTACTGGGTATATTCTAAGTAGGTATTATGGTGAGAATATTTTGCATTTTTTAATCAAAGATGAGAATAAACGACTTGAACTTATAAAAACTTTTAATAAACATGGTTTTGTAATGATACTACTTTCTCGTGCTATGCCAATCCTTCCTGAGACTAGTGCTTGTCTTTCTGGAATGACTGTTATGCCTTTTAAAAAGTTTGCACTTGCATGGAGTTTAAGTTCTATTCCTTATGCTCTTCTTTCATCATATGCAGGTTCTATTAGTACTTGGGAAAATCCTAAACCAGCAATATTTACAGCAATTTTTTTATCTGGTTTTTTTTGGCTTACTTGGTATTTTTATCATAAAAGAATAGAGTTAAAAAACAATACTAAGTGAACTTTTAATTAGTGAGGTATTTCGCATTTTATTTTATTTTTTACAATATCAACATTTAACGTTTTAGACATCTTTTCTCCCCATTTGTATAACATTTCAAAAATAGGATAAAGCTCTTTTCCTTCTTTTGTAATAGTATATTCAACTTTTGGAGGAATTTGAGCATAAACTTTTCTAGAAATTAGTTTATTTTTTTCTAAATCTTTTAAGGTTTGAGATAACATCTTTTGAGTAATTTTTGGATAAGCTTTTTTTATCTGACCATAACGTTTTGTTTC
>CAJXWI010000368.1 GCA_913062735.1 uncultured Arcobacter sp. | reverse complement strand
AGAAATACGCCAGCATTGTTTCAAATTTATATGGCATATTTTGGTTTGGGAGCTTTTGGTATTCACCTAAGTCCTTATTTTGCTGTTTTTTCAGCTTTAGTTTTTATTAATGCTGGGTACTTAGCAGAAACGTTTAGAGGTGGTTTTCAATCCATTCCTAAAACTCAGTACAGTGCGTCTAAATCCCTAGGAATGAATCCATATCAAGTATACAGATATGTTATTTTACCTCAGATGTTTAGAAAAATCCATTACCCTATGACCAATCAATTTGTTTGGTCTATTTTGATGAGTTCTTTAGGTATTTTAGTTGGTATGAATGAGTTAGCGGGTGAGACGCAAAGACTACAATCTTTATCTTTTAGAACATTAGAGTTTTTTATAGCTGCTGCTGTTATTTATTATGTAATTACAAAATTTGTTTTATTTGTAGCAAATCTAGTTTCTAAAAAACTCTTTAAAGGAGATATATAATGTCATTATTTACACCATTATCATGGGGTGACACTGGTTTTATTTTTCAAGGTATTTTAAATACTATTTATATCTCAGTTGTAGCTATTGTAATAGGGAGTATTCTGGGTTTAATTATTGGATTCTTTCGAGCGGAAAGTGGTAAATTTGGGAATATGCTTATTGGAGGAGTTTTAGATATTTTAAGATCTGTTCCTCTTATTATTCAGCTTGTATTATTTACTACCTTCATGGGAGTTGCTGGTTTTCCACTTGATCCTTTTGTAGCAGGTTCAATAGTTCTTTCTTTATATACTATGGCATTTATGTCAGAAGTGTTTAGAGCGGGTTTTGAAAGTGTTCATGACTCTATGGTAACAGCAGCTAGAAGTTTGGGTATGACTTACTGGCAAACAGTAAGATATATTAGAACGCCTATTGGCTTAAGAGCTGTTTTGCCATCTTGGATAGGGGTAGCACTAAGTGTTATTAAAGATTCAGCTTTAGTTTCAGTAATTGGTTATATGGAATTACTAAGAACCTCAGAACAACTTATTTCAAGGACTCAACAGCCCTTAGAAATACTTATAGGTGTAGGAATTTTTTATTTTATTATTTCATACCCACTATCATTATATGGTAAAAGATTAGAAAGGAAAATGGCATTATGATTCAAATTAGAGGTGTACATAAATCGTTTGGAGATTTAGAAGTTTTAAAAGGTATTGATTTAGATGTTAAAAAAGGTGAAGTTGTAAGTGTAATAGGAGGTAGTGGTAGTGGAAAATCAACACTATTATACTGTATTAATGCAATTGAAAAAATTCATCAAGGTAAAATTATTGTTGATGATATTGATGTTCATGCAAAAGGTACTAATCAAGATATCTTAAGACAAAAACTGGGTATGGTTTTTCAACAATGGAATTCTTTTCCTCATTTAACTGTTTTAGAAAATGCAGCCTTAGCACCACAGATTGTTTTAAAACAAAGTAAAGAAGAAGCAATGGAAGTTGCTAGAAAAGAATTGATTCATGTTGGTCTTGGAGATAAGTTTGATATGTATCCAAATCAAATGTCAGGAGGACAACAACAAAGATTAGCAATTGCTAGAGCCCTTGCTATGAAACCTGAGTACATGCTTTTTGATGAAGTTACTTCTGCTTTAGACCCTGAGTTAGTAGGAGAAGTACTTGATACCTTAAGACTGTTAAGAGATGACGGAATGACAATGATTACTGTTACTCATGAAATTGCATTTGCAAGAGAAGTCTCTGATAAAGTTGCATTTTTTCACAAAGGTGTAATTGAAGAACTTGGAACTCCTGAAGAAGTTATAGGAAATCCACAAAAAGAACGTACTCAACAATTCTTAAGTAAGGTATTACATTAGTATGAGACATAAACGAAGTTCAAAATCAAAAGTGCAAGACCTGCATAAAGGCCAGAGTATTCCTTATTTATTATAAAAGAAGAAAGTAGTAAGAGGGGATACTTAACAGTGCTCCTTTTAAAACACATTTAAAACAGTGTGATTAAACTACTTAAATTTATTTAAAAAAACAATAAAATTTAAGGTAATAAGATGAAAAACGAACAAAAATTAATAGATTCTGCTGTAGTACTAGCAGAAAAATGGCAAAACAGAGCAACAGAACTTGTTAGTGATTTTGACAGAATATTTTATATAAAAATGAATAAAATGTTAGAGCAACCAAAAGACAAAGCTTTATTAATAGAGCTAATGGATCAATGTTTTAGAGCAGAATCTAATGCAAGAGTAGCAAACCAAATTTGTTTTTTATTAGAAAAGCATGGTATGGCACATTTTTTTACAACAAAAGATAAAACATTATTATATCTTTTCCAAAACATAGGGAAATACTTACCTAATATTTCTGTTCCTTTATTTGTAAATCAAATAAGAGAAGATACTAAAACAGTTGTAATTAAAGGTGAGGAAAATATATTATCTGCTCATTTACAAAAAAGAAAAAAAGAAGGTACTAGGGTTAATATTAATCTTATTGGGGAAGTTGTTCTTGGAGAAGAAGAAGCAAGTGAGCGAATGGATAAGTATATTAAAGCGTTAAGAAATCCTGATGTAGATTATTTATCAATTAAAATTTCTACTATTTTTTCTCAAATTAATCCTTTGGATTTTGATAATACTGTAGACATTTTGGTTGAAAAACTTACAAAAATTTACAGAGTTGCAAAAGAAAATACTTTTATTAATTTTAATGGAAAAAAAGAATATAAATTTGTAAATCTTGACATGGAAGAGTATCGAGATTTAGCAATTACGGTTGCAGTGTTCAAAAAAACGCTTGAAAAAGAAGAATTTAAAGACTTATATGCGGGAATTGTATTACAAGCATATTTACCTGATTCTTATCTTTGGCAACAAGATTTATGTGAGTGGGCTAGAAGTAGGGTTAAAAATGGAGGCTGCGCAATTAAGTTTAGATTGGTTAAGGGTGCGAACATGGAAATGGAAGAAACCGAAGCCTCTCAAAAACACTGGGATATGGTTACTTATGTAGACAAAGCAGATACGGATTCAAATTATAAACGAATGGTTAAATATGCGCTTGATGAAAACAATGCACAATATATGCATATAGGAACTGCTTCTCATAACTTATTTGAATTGGCTTATGCAACTGTATTAGCAGATGAAAACAGTACTAGTGAATTTCATAGTTTAGAAATGCTTGAAGGTATGAGTGAATCTGCACGACTTGCTATTAAAGAGATTTCAAAAGAGGTTATTTTATATGCACCTACTGCTTCGAAAGAACAATTTACCAATGCAATTGCGTATTTAGTAAGAAGATTAGATGAAAATACAGGACCTGACAACTTTATACGATACTCATTTGGTCTAAGCGTAGGTTCAAGTGATTGGAAAATGCAAGAAAAACTTTTTGTGGAAAGTTTTGAAGTTGAAAAAACATCTTTTGTTGGTAGTAAAAGAACACAAAACAGATTAGAAGAAAAATGGGACAAATTTTCAAACTCTTCTTATGATACAAATTCCTATCATGCAGAAGCCGATACCGATTTTATCTTAAGTAAAAATCACGAGTGGGCACAAAATATTGTTAAAAAATGGAAAAAGTCTAATGCTACTAAGCATGCAATTGCTCCTGTTGTTGTTGGTGGAGAAGATTTAATAGGTGAACGTAAAATTTACGAGGCTATTGATAAATCACAAATAGAAGACAATGTAATAGCAGGTAAATTTGCATTAGCAACAGAAGCTGATATTAAAAAAGCCGTTGAAGTTGCACGCGCAGATAAAGATGGGTGGAGAGACTTATCTCATGAACAAAGACATGAAGCTTTAAAAAAAGTGGCAATTAAAGTACGTGAGAGAAGAGATGATTTAATTGGAGTTGCTGCTGCTGAAGTGGGGAAAGTATTTACAGAAACGGATGTAGAAGTATCTGAAGCCATTGATTTTATTGAATTTTACTCACATGCGGTAA
>CAJXWI010000367.1 GCA_913062735.1 uncultured Arcobacter sp. | reverse complement strand
GGATTTGCTTTTTTCCCTTTTAAAATATTTTTATCTACTGCGAATGGCAGTTTTGCTATTTTTGCTATTTTTGTAATAGCTTCACTTAAAGAGTCTGTTTTTATACTGTAGGTTTCTAGAGAGTATAAACTACTTGATAAGAGCATTAACAAGCTTGGTGCAACCAAGATTTTACTTAATAGTGTCATTTTTTTCCTTTTGATAATAACGACTTTGATAATTGTTATCTATTAAAGAAGACGAGAAAGATGATTATTCATGACAGTAAATTATTAAATCTTTTTTTTGATTATGAATTTATTGTCTAATTCCTCGATTTTTACGGGGTGTAGAATAGTAAGTATTTTCAAGAAGTCTTTAAATTCGTAAGCATCAAAGTTTCCACTAATAGGATAAGAAGCGATTGTTTTATCATCTATTTGAACATTTATATCAATATATTTTTTAAATTCTTTAATAATATTTTCCAAAGTACTTTGATCAAAATTGATTTCTCCACGTTTCCATTTTGCAATATTTTCGTTTTTAATTTTCTCTAAAGTTTTGATCTCCCTGTATTCATTCAGGCTCAAGCTTTGTTCTTTTGTAAGTAATGCAAGCAGTTTATTGTTTTTATTGGGATTGGAAACTCTTACTATGCCTTCACTTACATTGACCAAGAAGTTTTTCTTCTTATTGATTACTTCAAATTTAGTTCCTAATACTTCAATATTTACATTTTGCGTTTTTATAATAAAAGGACGGTGCTTATTTTTAGCAATATTAAATAAAGCCCTACCTTGCGACAAGGTAATTTCTCTTTTGTTTTCATAATATTTAACATTTATTTTTGTATTTACATCCAAGGCTATTTGTGTATTATCAGGTAAAACAATATCAGTGATGATTTTATTCTCTGCCATATATTTGTACGAAAAACTGGCTTCTTTTGTAAAAAAACTCATATATAAAACAGCCAAAATACACGCAGCACTTAACGCTGGTGCTATTTGGTAAAAAAGTTTTTTTCTATTGTTGCTACGTGTACGTTTTTCTTTGACCTCAGCACGTAAATCATTTATGAATGAATCTGGAAGTGCATTTACTTGATTGAATAATTCTTTGTTTTCTTCCATTAGATTTCATTCTCCTTTTTTCTCATTTTCTCTTTTAAATCTATACTAGCTCTTGAAATATGTTTGGCTACTGCACTATGTGAGAGGCCCATAATAGAGGCAATTTTATCTTTAGAATATCCTTCTATTACATACAATACAAAAGCTTCTTTTCTTTTCTCAGGCAGTTTATTAAGTTCAAGCATAAGTACTTTTTGTCTGTTTTCTGCAAGTACTATATCTTCTACTTCATTTGTAATACTAGCAGTGTTTTCATTGTATGAGACTTCATTAACAATTTTATTTTTTCTGGCTTTATCAATGATTAGATTTTTAGCGACTTTGTATAAAAAGGCTCTTTTATTAGTAATGTCATTTTGGTTTGGTAAAGAGATAACTTTAGTATAGGTTTCTTGTACAATATCTTGGGCATAATCTTTGCTTGATACTTTTTTCATAATATAAAATAATAACTCTTTGTAATGCTCTACCATTATGCCCTAATTTAATTTATAATTTTAATAGTAAGAATTATAATCAGTTATTGATTAAAGTTCAAGAATTAATATTATTGAAAAGAATACTACTTATAAAATAGTATTCTTTTGATTCTCTAAAATTTATAATTTAAAGATAAAGTAATTTTTCTCGGATCACCATAAACATATTGTGTTCCATAAGGAAAATGAATAAAATACTTTTTATTAAAAATATTATCTATATTCAATTGTGCAACTATATCTTTTGAGAATTGATATTTCATTAATGTATCCATTGTAAAGACATTTCCTTCTTGTAAAGAACTTACATTATGCGAGATATCACTCTTCCATTTTGCAGTAGCACCTAACGTTAATTTATTAATTTTGTATTTTGAAGATATCATTGCATCTGTTCTTGGAACAATTGAATTGATGTTTTTTCCTTTATTATCTTTAGCTTCAAAATGAGATATTGCAAAACTTGCATGCAAATTCTTTGTAACTTTTCCCAAAACTTCAAATTCAATACCTTTACTTATTACTCCATCTGCAGTGACATATGCTTGGTTTGTGGTTCCTGGTACGACATTACTTCCATCTTCTTGAGCAAGATTATTTTGCTCAATTCTAAAAAGGCTTAATGATGAAGTTAATGATTTATCAAAATATTCACCTTTTATTCCAATTTCATAATTCTTTCCTTCTGCTGGATCAATTTTTTTTCCACCTTTATCTAGCTTATCTTGAGGATTGAAAATATCACTATAACTTGCATAAACAGAATGATTCTCATTGAACTTATACGTCAATCCCAAATAAGGAGTAATTATATTTTTATGCTTAATATTTACTGCTTCAAGCCACTTTGTTTTACCAGTAGCTACATCCCAATTTGTTAGCCTCGATCCTACAATTAATTTAAGATCATCACTCAAGGCAATATTCCCTGCTAGATACAGTGATATTTCTGTTACATCATCGTCATATGTAACATAAGGGTTATCATCTGAAATGAATTTTGCTATATTTGGATTCCAATTATATATATTCGCAACGGAAGTATTATTCGATGGTTTTGTATTAAGCGAATAATACTTTTTATTGTTATAGCTTAATCCTGTAATTATTTCATGCTCTCTGTTTGAAATTTCAAGAGGGATAACAGTGTTCATGTCAAAAGTATGTGTTTTATTTGTAACATGAGCCATCCAGGGATATATATTAGCTCCAAGACCAGTAGCTTGATTTGATAAGAGCCCAGAATAATATGAATACAAAGCCATTATAGGATCAGTTTTGGCATCTAAATATGAATAATTTGCGTTAAACTTGACATCATTTGAAAATGTATGTTTGAAGTTTGCAAAAAGTGTTTTTGTAGTTGTTGGCATTGTAGCCCACTTAGGAGTAAATGAAGTTGATGAGTCAAAATTTGTTTGTACTCCATTACTAAAAAATGCTGGTATTCCACCCCAAGTAGCACCTTTAGCATCATCTTTTTGATAAGAAGCACCAAGAGAAACTGTACTATGATCACCCATATCTATATCAAGCACTCCATAAAATACATCTCTTTTTTTCTTATAATAATCTCTAAAAGATTCTTTATCTTCATGCGAGATAATAGCTCTTCCTCTTATGCTTCCATCTTCATTTAATGAAGATGATACATCTAAATCTGCTCTATATTTATTCCACGAGCCAGCTTTTAGATTAAAAGAACCCTCAAATTCTTTACTATTAGCGTGTTTTCTAATTAAATTAATACTTGCAGCAGGATTTCCCGCACCTGAAACTAACCCATTTGCACCTCTTACTACTTCTACTCTATCATACATAATTGTATCTTGTTGTGTTTCATCTGAAAGATGTGTAACCATTCCATCGATTTGATAATAGTCAACATAAAAACCTCTACTTGAAATATTGAAGCGTTCACTATCTTCAGTAAGAATATTAAGTCCAACAATATTATTTGTTACATCAATTAAAGAGGATAAATTTTTGTCTGACATATTTTGATTTGTCATTACAGTTACACTTTGAGGCGTATCTCTAAGAGAAAGATTCATTTTAGTTGCTGTTGACATTGACTCTATTGTATAAGAATCACTACCTTCAGTAATGTTAGAAGAGGATGCAATAACTTCTACATCCTCTAAGCTTGATGAGTCAGAATCACTTGATATTGTTTTTTTCTTGATTAAAATAGTATTATGTTTAATAACTGCTTCTAAACCTGAACCTTTTAGAAGGGTTTTTAGTGTTTCTTCTAAACCTTCTACATTTTTAATACTGGGAGCTTTTTTATTTTGTAATAAACTCTCATTTGCTATATACGAAAGTTTTGACTTTTCTGATATAATTTCAAGTGCCTCTTTT
>CAJXWI010000366.1 GCA_913062735.1 uncultured Arcobacter sp. | reverse complement strand
AGTAAAACAATCATTGAGGATCATTGTCATGGAAAACTGGAAGTTGAAAATAAAAATCATGGTGCTTTATTTAGAATCAGTATAAAAAAATAATAATTTTGATAGAATATAAAAAATAAAGTGCCAAATAATTATAAATAAAGATCATTACACTGTATTTATTTTGGACAGTAAATAAGAGAGAATAATGTTTAATATTAATGTTTTAAAAGAACTACTACCTTTTAGTAACTCATTAAATATATTGTTTGTAGAAGACAACAATATTGTCAGAGATCAAACCATTAAAATGTTAAAAAAAATATTTCAAAACATTGATAGTGCAAATAATGGAAAAGAGGGGTTGCTTAAATATAATAACTTTAATGAAAATAATAACTCTTTTTATGATATTGTTATTACTGATTTAAGTATGCCCATTATGAATGGAGTAGAACTTAGTAAAGAGATACTTAATAAAAATAGTTCTCAAAAGTTAATCATATTATCTGCACATACGGAATCAAAAGAATTTATATCTTTAAGAAATTTGAGAAATTATAAATTTATACAAAAGCCAATTGAACAAGAAGCACTCTTAGATACCTTACTTGGTACCATAAAAGAATTAAAAACAATCCATAACTAAAGTATCCATCCAAAAAACCTTACTGATTTGAGCAGCTTCTCTTTTATTATGAGTAGTTCCTTGTCTTAAACATTTGTAAGTTTAGTAATTACAAACGATACTTTTATAGAAAATGGATCACTAATCTTTTACTGAATTTTTAAGTTATATTATCTTTCAGTAAAAGATTCATCCAAGGTTTTAATAATAGGTTTTGCTATATAATTTAATACACTTCTCTGCCCTGTCACAATATCAACTTGAGCACCCATTCCTGGCGTAATGGAAATCTCTTTTCCAGTTTTTGAAATAAGTTTACTTTTATCTAGTACAACTTGTACTCTGAAGTAGTGTTCATCGCCTTTAGCAGTCTTTTCAATAATCGTATCAGGACTAATATATTTTACTTTTCCATAGAACATCCCATAAAGACTAAAATCATATGCATCTACTTTTACTAAAGCTACTTGACCTTTTTTAATAAAAGAAATATCTGCAGGACTTAGTTTTGCTTCAATAATCAACTCATCTCCTAAGGGTACTAGTTCTAATATGATATCACCTGGGCGTACCTTTGCTCCTTTTGTTGTAATAATGATATTTTTAACAATGGCATCCATATGAGAATTAATTTCAGATCGATCGAGTGTTACTGCTTTTTCTCTTAGTCTTTGTTCATTAATAGATAATTCTTCTTCTACTTTTGTCATCTCTTCTTGGGTATCTTTAAAATGTTTATTTTTAATATTTGATATTTTCCCTTTTAAATCAATGATATCTCTTTTAATTGATATAAGTTTCATTTTTCCAATATCACCCGATTTAACCAAAGGCACATTTATTGAGAGTTCTTCTTCTTTTAACTCTAATACTGTTTTAAGTGATGATATTTCATCATTGAGTGCTTTACGTCTGAGTAAAAAGAGTTTTTTCTGTGTTTTTAAAAACTCAAAATACTCTTTTTGAACAAAATTAGATGGATAAATTAAGTCTCCTCCGTAAACCTCTTTTTTAAGACGAAATAGTTTTATTTTAAGTGCGGCTATTTTTGACATGGTTGCATCTAAGGTTGCTTTGTTTTGAGACTTTTCAAGTTTGATAATCAATTGGTTCTTTTTTACAAAATCTCCCTCTTTAACCAAAATATTATCAATTACACCATCTATAGCTGATTGAATTTTTTGAGTTTTAGTGGTAGCTATGACAATACCATGAGTAGTACTTCTTTGCTCAATCTCAGCATAATATGCCCAAGTTAAAAAGGGAACTATAATAATAAATAGAGACCCAAAAATTATGATTAAAGGATTTAATCTTAATACATATGGCAATTGTACCTTATTCATCATTATTTCCTTTTTGTTCTATATTGTGTTGTTGTAAGGTTTGTAATACCCTCTTTTTAGTATCATCCATTACAATTCCCTCAGTTGTTACTACAATAATTCTATCAACCAAGTTGAGTAATACTGGTTTATGTGTTACTACAACCAGAGTCTGTTCTTTTTTAATGGTATTTTTAAGTACCTTAATTAATTGCTGTTCAGTTCCTTCATCCATACTCGCAGTGGGTTCATCTAAAAGCAAGATATTATTATTAGCCACTAGCATTCGTGTGAGTGCGATAAGTTGCTTTTGACCTCCTGATACATTGTCACCACCTTCAGGTACTGGAGTATCTAAACCTTTAGGAAGAGCTGAGATAAGCGAAATCAATCCCGTACTTTTAGCTGCACTTAATATTCTTTCGTCAGTAACGCCTACGATTCCAACACACAAATTCTCTCTTAATGTTCCTGAAATAAGTTTCGTCTCTTGTGCCAGATAACCAATCGTTTCACTGATGGTATTTCGTGAAATCTGTTGGATATCTAAATCGTCTAGAAATACTTTTCCTTTTTTGGTTTTATAAAGCCCTGCAAGTATCTTCAATAGAGTAGATTTTCCTGTACCAATACCCCCTATAATGGCTACTTTTTCACCTGAGTTGATACTAAGTCTTGGTATGTTTAATATTTCAGAATTCTCTTCGTAACCAAATTTTAAATATTCACATCTTAAATCATAAGAATGTAATTTGTGAGTGATGGGTTTTTCGACTCCCTCATTGTCCTTTTCAAGTTTATAGATGGTATTTAAATCCTCAATTGAAATTTTAGCTCTTCCCCATTGTACAAATAAACTTGGAAGTTGTGCTATTGGAGCAAATAGCTTATTTGATAAAATAGAAATAGCAATCAAAGAACCCATTGTCATAGTTGTTGTACTTGAGATGAGATATGCACCCATTGAAATAATTGCGACATAACTGATTTGTTGAGAAAATGTAGCTAAATAATTAGATATATCAGTATAATGTTTAATACATATTTCATCATCCATTGCATCTTCGGTAAGTTGATTCCATTTATTTAATACACTCCATTTGGCTCCTGTGGATTTTATTTTCTCTGAATTTTCAACACTCTCTACTAACAATCCAAGTTTTTTGTGAGCAGCAGAGGATGATGCTTTAGTTAATCTTTCAATTTTAGATTTAAACATAACTCCAATAAAAAGAGATATAACTAAAAATCCTAATAAAATCATTGCTATTTTCATTCCTCCAAGCAAAAGTATCACAAAGAAAAAGATAAATGAAAAGGGAAAGTCAATAAACATAAACATTGCAACTGTAGAAATAAAAGCACGAACATTTCCATAACTTTGAAGCTGTCCTGAAAGGGTTCCTATACTTTTGGGCATACAATCAGCTCGTACATGTAAAAATCGCTCAAATATTGTATGAGAATACTCAATATCCATGTTCTTTGAAGCTTGGTCCATAATCGATGATCGAGATAATTTGAGTATCATCTCTAAAAATATTGCGATTGCTACACCTATAGTTAAAGCAATAAGTGTAGACATTCCATTTGTAGGAATTACTCTGTCATATACCTGCATACTATAAAAAGAGGAACCAAGAGCTAAAACATTGACACTTAAAGATGCAATAATTCCATAAAAAAGGTATCGTTTTTGTTTCTTGGCGATTTCTAAAAACATCTGTTTGGCTGTACCATTTTGTACTTTTGAACGTTTAAATTTCAAAATTCTAAAACGTGTCTTTGAAGGAAACTCTCCATAAACCTTGCCTCCAGAAGAACCAGTAGTAAGGTATGAACCATCTGAATTAAGTTCCAAGATCACTTTGAGTCCCTCATCAGGAATCAGCGCCAACATTGGAAGCATAGTATTATTAATGCTTGTTTGCCAAAGTCTATCTTGCAAGTTAAACTTATCCAATACATCTTCAAAGAGATTCATTACAAAGTTATTTGTAGGCTTTCTTTCAATCTTATTGTTAAAGGTATCATA
>CAJXWI010000365.1 GCA_913062735.1 uncultured Arcobacter sp. | reverse complement strand
AGTATTTTCTTTTCAACATTTTACTAACTACTGCAACCTGACCTGAACCTAAAAATGGATCAAACACTACATCTTTTTCTTCACTTGAATATTCCAATATTTTTTTTATTATTTCAGCAGGTAATTTAGTTGGAGTTTTTTCATCTCCTGTCCAATATTCCCTTTTAATATTCCATACATCTTCTTTATCATTATAATGAAGACTCTTTCCATCAGGGGTTTTTGCATTTTTATTAAATCTTGAATAAGGAAAAAATTTGCGTTTTTTATTATCCTTGCATACGTAAAGACAATGATAATGAGAAGTTACAAACTTTTTTGTTGTAACCACACCAAATTGGTATTTCCATATGATATGGTTGATGGTTGTAAATCCAATATCGTCTAATGCGGTAAGAACATCCTTAAGGTTATTCCATCCTGAAAATACATACATACTCCCAGATTTTTTTAAAATGCGTAATATTTCAGACATCCAAGCATGTGTAAAATCATAGTAATCTTCAGCTTTTATTTCGTTGTAGCCAGACAAAACTCTAGAAGCAGTTCTATTATAATTTGCTTTTTTATCTTTAAAATTTATGGCAAAAGGTGGATCAGTAATAACCAAATCTATTTTTTCATCAGGGATGGATTTCATTCCATCAATACAATCAAGATTGTAGATTTGATTTACCTTAAATCGCTTCAAATACAAAAAATCCCATACATATCTAACATAATAATGAAATTAATTAAAAAATATAATTTTGATTAATACTAAATAACCATTCGTTAAATGAACAATCAGTTATTGCTGTTGATACAGAGACCTCTTCACTCAATCCTTTAGATGCTGATCTTGTTGGTATTTCATTTAGTTATGCACCAAATAAAGCTTGTTACATACCATTAGCTCATAAAAATATTAAAAGTTTAAAAAAAAAATTAGTATTAGAAAAAATTAAACCAATATTAGAAGATCCAAGTATAAAAAAAGTTGGTCAAAATATTAAATTTGATTTTATTGTTCTTAAACAAAACGGAATTGAAGTTAATCCCATCGAGGATACGATGTTAATTTCATATGCTCTAGATGCTGGTAGTAATAGACATAATCTAGATACACTTTCCGAAATTCACTTGGAACATAAAACCATCTCTTACAAAGAATTAGTTGGTACAGGAAAAAATAAATTAAATTTTTCTGATATCGAAATAGATAAAGCAACGGAATATGCCGCAGAGGATGCAGATGTAACATTAAGACTTTATAATCATCTTAAATCAAAACTAAATGAAGAAAAATTAAATAAAGTTTACGAGTCTTTTGAAAAACCAATGGTACAATTACTTTCAAAAATGGAATTTAATGGTATTAAGGTTGACGATTTATATCTTAAAAAACTTTCTAAAAAATAAAAAGGCTAATAAAATAGAAAAAATAAAAGCCATAATAGAAGCAGGAAGCACTTTAAAAAAGACCGAATCGATATTATTATTTAAATCATCTTCATAAATAGTTGTAATAAAAATAAGACGTCTGCTGTCATGTGCATTAATAGATTTAACCCAGGTAATGGCTTCATAAATATAATTATTCTCATCTTCTTTTTTATTCATTAGATGTCGTATAGGTTCTTTGTCACTTGCATCTAAAATTTGTTTTGCACTTAAGAGACCTGTGTTGATTTGTGTCACATTTGAGAGTTTGCTAATACAATATTTTTGATTGTTTTGTTTGTCGTTTTTATGAAAAAGTGTTTTATTTAACGCTTCATTCTTTAAATTTAGCCACATCAAAAAAGTATTTCCTTGATGCAGATTATTCGTGAAAGAAAAACTTTTTTGAAGATACTCTTTAATTTTCGCTTCTACTTGATAAACAGAGGTATAAATATCTTTTACATTACACGAAATTAATAAAGAAGTATTATTATCAATGATTCTTCTTTGCACTATGTGTTTGGTAATTGAGGGACAAAAGGTTTTTTCATCTTTTTTTACGAAAACTTGCCAAGCGTTCATTTTCTTTTGGCCTAAGATATATTGTTTAAAACCACCATTGTTTTTTATATTTGTATTGATAATTGGCTTGAACTTTTTATTAAGTAAAGACACATCACATTTTAAAACCTTACTTTTATTAATAAAATATTCTTCTTGTTTTTTTAATGACTTTTGTTTTAAGCTACTTAAATCTTCTTGTATTTTATACAGTTCATGATTCAATTGGTCTTTTATCGCTAAAGAAGACGTATTACCATCTTGTACAATATAATCAACAGAGAGTTTTAATTGTTGTGTATTTAAATCAATGGTTTGCTCAACTTGTTTAATCTTGTAATTGTATTGTTCTTTTTGCATTTTTGGAATGATAAGAGCATATAAAAGTGTTAGTAGAATACAGGCTAATAAAAGTAATAATAAAGAAAGTTTTGCTGAAAAAGACCACTTTGGAAGCGTATTGAGTTTAGGCAAGCTTTAACCTATACCCAAACTCATAGACATTTTCGAATAATTCATTATCAAGTTTTGCTCTTAATCTGTAGACTAAGGTTCTTAATTTTGCAATATCAGAATACTCATCTCTGTAAATAAAAGATATAATTCGATCAAAACTAACCGATTCTCCAACTTTAGAAGCTAAAACATCAAAAAACTTAATTTCATTACCTGTTAGCCTTAATGCGATGTCATTTTTGTATAAAATCTTTTTTGCTATATTATAGGTATGGTTCTTTGCTAAAATTATTAGAGAATCTTTTTCGAAACACTCTTTATTTTTGAAAAAATATTTATGTTTATGAAGCGCTGTTTTAATTGCAATATCCAAATCTCTATCTCTACAAGGTTTTGTCAAATAAGCATAAGGTTCGCTTCCCATTGCATCTTTAAATGTAGCATCATCACTATAAGAAGTTAGAAATACAATAGGAATTTGATATTTTTCCCAAATTTCTTTTGCTGCTTGTATTCCTGTTTTTTTGCCTTTTAAATTGATATCCATAATTACAATATCAGGACTGTATTCTTTTACACTTTTTACAGCTGTATCTGCACTCGTTGCAATTGATGGTACTTCATATCCCAAGTCTTCTAAAGAAGCTTCCATTCCTAAAGCCAATACTATTTCATCTTCCACTATTAAAACTTCAATAGTTTTATCTTGTAAATTCATTAACTTTGTCATTATTTCTCCAATTGTGATGTGAGTGTCATTTATCTCGGTTATGATACTCAATATCATTTTAAAGTTAGTTGAAACGATACTTAACTATAATCGTTTTTAGTAAATTTCATTGACTTTAAAAATCAAAAGGAAAAAAATGAAAAAAAATATTTTATTAAGTTCTATTGCGGCACTTAGTATATTAAGTATTGTTTCGAATGCACAAGAGCTTGAGAGTATAAATGTTTGGGAAACAGAAGTTGTTTCTTCATCAGTTAACTTAGGAAAAAATGCGATTGAAACCAAACAAGCTGATCACTTGAGTGATTTATTAAGAGATATTCCAGGTGTAGATGTAGGTGGAACACACTCAATAAACAACAGAATTAATATTCGTGGTTTACAAGATGAAGATTTAGATATTACTTTAGATGGAGCAAAAGTACAGAATGCAAATATGTTTCATCATATTGGAAACTTGCTAATTAATCCCGATATCTTAAAAAAAGCTTCTATTCAAGTAGGTACGAACTCTGTTGTAAATGGTAGTCTTGGTGGTTCTGTTGCTTTTGAAACAAAAACCGGAGAAGAAATGCTTGAAAATGGAGATGATTTTGGAGCAAGATTATCCACAACGTATAATTCAAATGAAAGTCTTGGTGGTTCAATCGCGGCATATGGTAAGATAATGGAACAAGCAAATTTTTTAATTTATCATAATTATAGACATAATAAAGATACTAAAGATGTAGAAGGAACAAAAGGTTTTGGTTCTGATGGAAAAGTTAATAATACTTTATTAAAATTTGGAGTTAAT
>CAJXWI010000364.1 GCA_913062735.1 uncultured Arcobacter sp. | reverse complement strand
CTTTTTCTTCACCTTTTTTATCTAAACCATATGCTAAAGAAGCAGCAGTTGGCTCATTAATGATTCTTAGAACATTTAAACCAGCAATAGTACCAGCTTCTTGAGTTGCTTTTCTTTGTGCATCATTAAAATAAGCTGGAACAGTAATAACAGCATCAGTAACTGGTGCTCCTAAATATTCTTCCGCATCTACTTTTAATTTTCCTAAAATTTTTGCTGAAATTTCTTGAGGAGTATAAACTTTATCCGCAATCTCAACAGAAGCAGAACCATTTCTATCAACGATTTTATACCCTACTTTACTTTGAGCATCTTTTGCATGTTCTTCATCCATCATTAAACCCATAATTCTTTTAATAGAATATATTGTTTTTTCTGGATTTGTAATTGCTTGTCTTTTTGCAGGATCTCCTACTAAAACTTCACCTTTATCTGTAAATGCTACAATTGAAGGAGTTGTATTTTTTCCTTCTTTATTAGGGATAATCTTAGCTTCCCCACCTTCGTAAACTGCCATACACGAGTTTGTTGTACCTAAATCTATTCCAATTACTTTACTCATAATTTTTCCTTGTATTTATTATTAATTTTTAATTATATTTTAATAGTTTAATGACATGTCGGTCAATACTATTTTCTACTTTTTACAAATAGAAACCATTGCAGCTCTTAAAAGTCTCTCTTTAAACTTATAACCTTTTTGTAGCTGTGCAACAATAAAGTTGTTTTCATGATCTGGACTGTCAATTTGCATTACTGCATCATGCATGTTTGGATCAAATTCACCATGCGTTTCTACTAAAGTGATATCATGTTTTTCAAAAGCAGTATTAAAGTTCTTAACTGTTAATTCAATACCTTCTTGAAGTTTTTCTAAAAGAATACTTGCTTCTAAATCACCTTTTGATGATGTTAAAGCCATTTCTAGTGTATCAATTGATGTTAATAAATCTTTTGCAAATTTTTCACTTGCATAATCAATTGCTTGGTATTTTTCTTTTTCCAAACGTTTTTTAACATTTTCAAAATCTGCATTTACTCTGTAATACTTATCTTCACTTTCTTTTAGTTTTTCTTCTAAAAGTGCTACTTTATCTTCTAAAGAATCTTCTTTCTTTTCTTCTTCTTTAGGCTCAACTTCTACTTCACCCTCAACAAGAACCTCTTCTTGTGATGTTTCATTTAAATCTTCACTAACTTCTTCAATAACTGTTGTATCTTTTTTGCTCAATATATTCTCCTAATTCAAAGTAATTGTATTGTAAAAAAATTCATAATCTTTTGATAGTTCTCCAACTACAAACATTTTACTCTCTCGTCCATCGATCTTACAATCATGACAAATTGCTATATATCCTTCTGGAATTAAACCAGAAAAATATAATCCTTCTTCTAATCCTTCTAGGATTTTCCCTTTTAAAAAATTATTAATTATTATGTCGTCGTAATCATATTGTAAAGCCAATGATAAAAATTCTTTTATATTAAAAATATTAAAATCACTGTTTTGTAAATACACATTAATTGCATCGTATACGTCTATTGCTCCAACTTGCTGCGATATTTTCACTATTGATTTCAAATCAATACTAATCATATCTTTTAAAAATCGAAATAAAGGATCAGAATACTTAACCGTAATCTCAAAAGAAGTGAACTCCAATAACATATATTTATTTTGTATGTTAATTAAATCTACTAACACATCTGATTTATCTTCTAAAATAAAAACACTCACGCCAATTTTACATGCAAGATGCTCAATTGATTTTGAAGAGACGCTTTCAAGTTTAAAGTCTAATTTACTTGTCCAGTATTGTTTTAATGCTTCTGAGGTAGGTGTTCTTCCTGAACTTACGTGTTCTTGAGCTAAATAGCCCTCATCGCCTAACTTTTTAAAATAACCTCTAATAGTTGCAGGTGAATATCTAATATCATACATAGATTTTAGTTGAGTTGAACCAATTGGTTCTAAGTGCTCTATATAAGCTTTTATAATAGATTGTAATAAAAATTCTTTTTTGTCTATCATTTTAACCTGCTTTTATTGTTTTAGCACTTATATTCATGAACTGCTAAAAATATTATACCTATTGAGTGTTTAATTGTCAAGTGTATTTTAGCAAAGGAGATAGAAAAGTGCTAATTGAGTATTTTTTTGTCTGTATATGCGTTTATATAGTACTTTTAATGAGTGTGTTTTATATAAGAAATATTTAATAAGGATTAATTAAAACCCAAGAATCAAATTATTTTGAATAATTAAAAAGAAACAGGGGTAATAACAGAGATATATGAAGCATGGGTTTGCCCCTTATTCTCAATTTTGTGAGGAATATCTGGATTGAACCTTATACAATCGCCTTTTTTTAAAATAAATTCTTTTTTGTCCAGGGTAACTACTATTTCACCTTCTAATACATAATTACATTCTTCTCCACCTTTAGTATGAGGAATGACAACTTTTGTAATTCTATTAGGCTCTAAATTAACAATAACCAATTCAACATCTCCTTGTAAATCAGGAACCAAAAGTTCACAGCTGTATAAAGGATCAGGGAAAGATATCGTTTTTCTTTTTTCTTTTCTTACTACATATGCTGATTCATCGCTAGTATTTACATGCTTTTCTTCATCATTGGTAAATAAGTGAGCTAAGGTAGTATCCAGAACTTTTGCAATTTTTCGTAAGGTTTCAACAGACCCAGACGTAGAGCCATTTTCTAATAAGGATAACATGGCAACTGAGATTAATGATTCTTTGGCCAATTTTCTTGCGGTCATTTTTTTTTCTTTTCTTAAAAGTTTTATCTTTTGTCCAACTTCCATCTCTTTTGGCATCAAAACCCTTTCATAAGAAAACTCATATTAAGTGTATATTCTAAGTATTTATTTACTTTAGGGTAGTTAAAAGCCTATTATTATTAAATTAATTTAATAAAATTAAACTTTTACTTTCTTATTTTGTCATTTTTGTTACTAATAGTATCAAGATAGCCTGCAAACAGCATTATTTTAGTTTAATTAAATAATTCAACTAAACTATGTGTTAATATTTAATCAGATTAAACAAATATGCATTTTAGCACAAAGATTAAAGGAAGAATTATGACAATAGGTTTAGTAAAAGAAATAAAAGTTCACGAATATAGAGTTGGATTAACGCCTGATGATGTTGAATCGTATGTAAACACAGGAAATGTTGTTTATGTTGAAAAAGGTGCAGGAGAAGGTGCAGGATTTGATGATTCTTCATATATCCAAGCAGGTGCCTCTATTGTTGAAGATAAACAAAAACTTTTCGATGATTCTGAAATGATTATTAAAGTAAAAGAACCCTTACCAGAAGAATATGATTTTTTTCATGAAGGTCAAATTCTTTATACATATTTACATATTGCGGCGGATAAACCTCAAGCTTTAGCACTATTGGCTAAAAAAGTCAAAGCAATTGCTTATGAAACTATTACAAGCCGAGAGGGTGGATTACCTTGTTTAACGCCTATGAGTGAAATTGCAGGAAGACTTGCAGCTCAAGAAGGAGCTAAATACTTAGAAAAACCTTTTGGTGGACGTGGAGTATTATTAGGTGGAGTTCCAGGAGTTCAAAGAGGGAATGTTGTAATTATTGGTGGTGGAATTGTTGGTCTTAATGCTTGTAAAATGGTTGTAGGATTAGGTGCAAATGTTACTGTATTAGATATTTCTGCTTCAAGACTTGCGTATTATGATGATATCTTCGGATCACAAGTTACTACACTATTTTCTAATAGAAGTAATATTTTAAAATCTATTAAATACGAATTATAAATATCAATGACTAATACTAATTCTGATAATTCTCGAGAATGGGCTGCGCAAGCTTATGCACTTTTAAAAAAAAAGCAGGAAGAGCAGAAGCAAGAATTAATTAAGCAGGAAGAGCAGAAGCAAGAATTAATTAAGCAGGAAGAGCAGAAGCAAGAATTAATTAACCAGGAAGAGCAG
>CAJXWI010000363.1 GCA_913062735.1 uncultured Arcobacter sp. | reverse complement strand
TTGTCCTTATTGAGAACAGTACTAATGATAATGAAAAATTTGAACAGCTTCTTATCCAAAGTAATATGATTAAGTTTATGAATGTAGATTTAACGACTATTGTGAATACCTTGGGAGAAGCTTTTTTAAATGAAAAACATTTTTACAAAATTAATAAAAATGAACTTAATGGTTTAGAGGAAAAACTATTGATATTGAGTACAGATAAAAGCGAAGACATTTATGGTGAATTGCTTAGTGATGTAAAACATTTAAAAAACAAATCTTTATATGAATATTTGAGTGTTTATCCCAAGTTGTGTAAACGTTTATGTGATAATTCGGATAAAGAAATATATAACTTTGATATCACAGGAGACTTGCATATCTTAGTATCTGAAAACATTAAACCTTTTATCAATTCCCTTATTCATGTATTTAGAAACTGTTGTGAACATGGAATTGAAAGTAAAGAGATAAGAAATATGGGAAGTAAAGAACTGTTGGGCCGTATATCTTGTGAAATAAAGCAAGACTACAATATCTTATTTATAACAATTAGTGATGATGGGAAAGGAATTGATATGGATTCTGTAAAGCAGAAAATAATTCAGAACAATTTACTTGAGTCAGCTGTATTAGAAAAGTTAAGTAAAAGTGAAATTTTAAATTATATATTTAATGTACGTTTCTCAACAACACAAGAGTTATCTGATGTATCAGGAAGAGGAGTGGGATTAACAGCGGTTAAAAATGAGGTTGATAAATTAAAAGGATATATAGAAGTAGTGAGTAATGAAAATGAAGGTACTCAATTTGTTTTTAAAATACCCGAGTCAGCATAAAGATAAATCAACAATCAAAAGGAAAGCAAAAAAGTAAAAAAGACCAAGCCTAAAATCATTTGTTTTTTTTAATTTACATAAATTTTAACTTAAAAAATAATCTAAAACACTGCCTTTACAGTATCTTTAAGAAGTAATCACTAGAATAATCCTATGTACAATTTTTGATCAAAATTGACAATAATAACTTCAAAAAGGATTATTGTGATTCGTATAGTATTATTGATTATCATACCTTTTTTATTATTTTCAAAAGAGCTAACTCCCAAGCATATACTTTTACTTAATTCTTACAATCAAACCATGACTTGGGTACAAGATATTACTAAAGCTGTCCATGATATTCTAAAACCACAAGAAAATAATTTAATCATACATATAGAAAATATGGACACAAAAAGAATCTATACCACTGAGCATTTAAATCAGTTGAAAAATACATACAAACATAAATATAAAAATATTGATTTATCCTTAATTCTTTCAAGTGATAATAATGCTTTGGAATTTTTAAAAAAGAACAGAGATGAGTTATTTGGAAATATTCCTGTTGTTTTTTCTGGGATTAATTTTTTCAAGGACTCTGACTTATATGGTTATGAAAATTATACGGGGATAACGGAAGAGTTCGACCTTTTGGGAACGCTTCGAACAGCTATTAAACTAAAACCGTATACCAAAGAAGTTTTTATTATAAATGATTATTTAACAAGTGGAATTGCTTGGAAAAAAACCATGCAAGAGCAGTTGAAATATTTTAATGATGAGTTAAAAATAACATACTCAGAAGAATCTAGTATTGAGGAGTTAAAAGTACAATTATCTGCTTTGTCAAAAGATACAATTGTAATTTTAGGTGTGTACTTTAAAGACAAAGATGGCACTTATTTTACCTATGAAAAAATCGGAGAAATACTTTCTGCTCATAGTAGTGTACCTGTCTTTGCTCTTTTAGAATTCAACCTTAATAAAGGTGTTGTTGGAGGAAATGTTATCGGTGGTTATTACCAAGGTGAGGGTATGTCAAAAATTGCACAACAAGTATTAAAAGGAAAAGATGTCTTAAACATACCTGTACAGAAAACGGGAAATATAGAATCAATATATAACTATGCAGAACTAAAAAAACATAATCTTGATGTAACTAAACTCCCTAAAAACTCCACTATTATTCAAAAACCAAAAAATGATGTTTTTTACACGAAAGAAGAATTGAAATATTTAAAAGCTAAAAAAAGAATTACAATGTGTATTGATCCCAATTGGATGCCCTTTGAAAAGTTAGATAATCAAGGAAATCATATTGGCTTGAGTCGGGATTACTTTAAGTTATTTGAAAAAAATATCGGTATACCTATTGAAGTTATACCAACTGTAAGCTGGAGTGATTCTCTACGTTTTGCGAAGGAGAGAAAATGCGATATATTATCCCTTGCCATGTCTACGCCCCAAAGGGATAAATACTTAAATTTCACAAGTGCATATGTTAATTTGCCTCTTACTTTAGCTACAAAAGAAAATATTACTTTTATTGAGAACTTCAAACAATTGGATAAAAAAAGAATAGGAATTGTTAAGGCATATGCTTATAATGAATTATTACGTAACAAATACCCAAATGTTGAAATCATAGATGTTAAAAACACCAAGGAAGGCTTATCCTTGGTTGTCAATGAAAAACTATTTGGGTTTGTGGGAAGTATTGCAGATATTGGATATGTTTTTCAAAAGAATTCTTTTGGAGATCTTAAAATCAGTGGAAAGCTTGAAGAAAAGTGGAACTTAGGGGTTGCTGTTAGAAATGATGACTCTATACTCTTAGGTATTTTCGAAAAAAATGTTAAACACTTAAGTGAAGATACTAAGCAAAAGATTCTAAATAAACATATAGCCATTAAATATGAAAAAGGGGTAGATTATACTTTGTTATGGGAGGTTCTGATTGTTGTGTTTGTTGTTTTTTTGGCATTTTGGTATCATCATTTGGTTTTAAAAAGATCATATAAAATATTAGATATTAAGGTTAAAGAAAAAACACAAGAATTACAAGACCTTAATATTGATTTAGAAAAAAAAATAGAATCAAGAACCCATTTATTGGCTATTAAAGCCCATAGGTTAAATTATCTTTTGGATAATGCTTCTCAGGGTTTTTTATCCTTTGGTAGTGATTGTTTAATAGAATATGAATATTCCCTTGAATGCGAAAAATTATTGGAAAAAGATTTAAACAATAAAGATATTAGTCTTTTATTATTAAATAATAAAACTGAAAAAGTTTCCTTTTTTAAAGAAACTATTCTAGATGCTTATAATGAAAAAAATGCATTGACCTCAAACTTGTTATTAACACTACTTCCTAAAGAACTTGTAGTTAATAAAAGAGCAATTCAATTAGAATACAAAATTTTAGCCAACAACAAATTTATGGTGATTTTAACCAATATTACTGAGAAAATAAAATTACAAACCAAAATAAAAAATGAACAAGAAATGCTAAAAATGATTGTATCAATTGTTAGTGATCATGTTCTGTTTTATGAAACAAAAAACAATTTTGAACAGTTTTGTAATGAGTATAATCTTTACATCAATTCTTCAAACTCAACAAAAGAGAATGCACAAGCGATATACATTTTGATTCATACTTTCAAGGGGATCTTTGCCCAATTGTATATGAAAAACATGGTTAGAAAACTACATGAATTTGAGTCATTGCTGAGCGAATTTATTGATACCGAAAATAATGATAATGAAAAGTTAAAACAACTACTTGGAATAAAAAATTTAAATAATTTTATAGACGAGGACTTAGATATTCTTAGTAATACATTGGGTGAATCCTTTTTAAAAGGAGATACTTTTTTAAAAATAAATAAAAATTCAATCAATAAACTTGAACGAAAATTGGAACAATTAAAATCTTTAAATAAAAATAATACAAATTACTCAGAACTACTAGATGACTTACAAAGCTTAAAAAACAAATCCCTTAAAGAGTATTTGAGTAATTACCCAAAACTTTGTCAACAGCTTTGTCAAAGTTTAAATAAAAGTATTCATACTTTTGAGATACTTGGAGATCCCTCTATTTTAGTCCCAGAGTCTTTTACTCCTTTTCTAAATTCTTTAATTCACGTTTTTAGAAATTGTTGTGATCATGGA
>CAJXWI010000362.1 GCA_913062735.1 uncultured Arcobacter sp. | reverse complement strand
CCTCTATTTGTGTTTTGGTCAACACTAATAAACCTAGCTTATAGGTTGGAGGAGTCCATACATTGTGGCAATAGTGAATATTAGTGTAACTTAAGACAAGGAAATTTCTGTCTAATGATAAAGGGCAGATAATAAGTAAAATCGTGTTTGTTTTTTCTACTATTTTATTTGTTTTAAAGGGAATTGAATACGGACTGAAATGTTAAACAAAAGAGGAAATCCACTATGCTTGAATTAGCTAAATAAAAAAATCCCCCCATCAAATGCACTGAATCCCTATTAAAATTGGATATAGCCCTTAATTTACATCGATAAGTACTATATCAACCCCCGCATTTTCTCTTGTAACTTATACATTACTGTTGAGCTGAGAGACTTAACTATGGTTTTGTTCTAGATATTTATCAGCAAGTTCAATTGTTTCAAAGTAATATTTTAACAATTTCATACGTTTGAGTTTGACAGGCTCAGGAATATCTTTGTCTTGTATGACATCTAACCATGACTGTACTAGAAAGGCAGGAAGAGGTGTTTCGTTCATTATTTGTGGTCATCTTTGATTAACTAATCTGTCATTAATATTAGTCTACAAAGTAAAGTTCTCAAGTAAATACTATTTATTGAATAGTTTTTTAGCCCCGAAGCTGGCATGAGTGATCATACGGAAGGTTGATTTCAAAGATTAGGGACAATCATAAAATTTAACTAATATATTAAATTTTCTCACCCGGTGACGCGTTTCTCATTATTTGTGACGGTCCACATAAATGTCTTGGTAAACCTCCAATTAACTATATTTTTTTAATAAACTTAACGCCAATTCTTTAAAATACTCACGCAAGTAAAGAGGTTCTAAGACCTCAATCGTATTGCCCATGCCTCGTAAAAAAGCTTTTAATTTTGGTGTGTCCGAAACGGTTGCAATGATTTTTACCATTTCAACTTGCTCAGTTTCAACAATGATTTGATCATGATTAAACTTACCGTTGCTTAAAATAAATGGGCTGTCTTTTCTTATAAGTAAACTTAATGCTATTTCATTACTCGTGCTATTTGATGCAAAGTAAGAGCGCTTAACTTTCTCAAAGTCATAATCAACAGGGGGAATACAGTTATTATCAGACACTTCAACATTCTTTATAAAAGCAATGGGAAATTTATACACTTTCTGGTGAAAACTGCCGAAAGAGCATACTAAAGTCATTACATTTTCGCGTTGCACTAACCCAAGGGGGTTAATCTTTTTGTAGCTTTTCCAAATAGGATCTTGATTAGAAACGAGGTAACGCTTTAGGTTGGCACTGATCTGTTTTTTGTGAAAGATAGCCTGCTTTATTTCACTTAATGCGTGTTTGTCAGCCATAGGTAAAGACACAGGATTGTTACTACTGATAAGTGCTACAGACCGTTTCCAATGCGAAATTAATGGAGACTTTTCACTTTAAATAATTGTTTGAGCTTTAATAAAATATGCTGGCAGATCGTCTAAAGTTGACTCTGGTAATAGTTCGTTTGCTACTTCTTTTAAAGTAGAGAAGGCTAGGGCGGAGTTAGCATCCATCAAAGATATATTAAGCTTTTTCCAGTTTAAATTAATAGACCAACCATAAGGTTTTGACCGCTTATCAACTTCTAATCCGAATAAACCTAGTTTTTCAAGTGATTCAAGATCTCGTTGTACCTTTCGAATGATCAAATATTCATGACCGTTAGATTCTAATCGTTCAAGCAATTGTCTTGTGGAAATCTTCTGGGGATAACGTGGGATATGGTCTAAAAGGTCCAGTTTTCTTTGGAACGAAGATGACATGGAAAGCCAGATAAAGTGGAAAGTAAATAAACATTAACATATCAGTGCGACAAAAAGTGTCGTACGAATGGTTTTGATCATGATGGGTAAATTATCACCTTCGTTTGAATAGTCGCGCATAATTAATTTTTCGTTAAGCTATTGCCTGAAGTATATAATAATTGTTGAATTTAGGGGCACAGAGTAAATGGTAGAAATAGAGAAAAACCGCCTACTTATCAAGTCGGTTTTGAAAGCGTGTAAGATATTAAGTATTGATGAGAATCGTTTATTTTCATCACTTGGTTTTGAAACAGCTATGTATGCAAAAGCTACAGATAATATAAAATTAAAAAAAGAGGACATTGAATTATTAGTGAAGTTTATACATATTTACCGTTTTATTGACGGGTTTTGTGGTGGAGATATTCAATTTATTCATCATTGGGTTACTACAAAAAATGAATGCATCGATGCAACACCAAGGGAGTTTTGTTATACGAGAGTTGGCATTCAAAAATTGTATGAATATGTGCAACGATTTAATCACTTATACAAGTGATTAATATCTAAAGCTATCAGAGAAAGATATTTATTCATTGTTTTTACATATGAGTTTTTAGTGCTCATTCGATAATAAAAAAATATAAGTGTTCTGGGCAATAGGTATTAGGTGATATTTTAGTTCTGATTCACTTTGAGGGTGATGCCGACTTAGAATATATATGTTAGCTGTTAGCTGTTAGGTGTTAGGTGAACTGCTGCCCTAACCAATAGCTTTAATGTACACTTTTATGTTTTTAATGGGGATTTTTCTGAATGCAATTTCTTCAAACAAGAGTCAGTTAATAAAATAGTTCCTAGAAAAGTCGAATATCTAAATATGAACAATCCACCTGAATTCTAATCTGACTTTCAAGACAGAGTATATTTGTTAGACATAGAACAAATGATGGAATTGTCTGTACAAGTAGTTCAAAGTGACTTTTGTTACTATGCCTTTGTAACTCACTGTTAACATTACTAAAAAACATTAAGAATAAAAGAAATATTACTGACATGTGTGCATATTATATGTTATAAACATTTTTCAACACAAGTATATGGACATATAATGCTTAAAAAAGCTCATGCTGATGATCATAACTCGGTAATAAGTTTATTAGATCAAGCTGCTTCAACATCTATAGTTTCGGCACTTCAGTCTAATTTCACTAAGGGACAAGCAATCGCCTTGCTGGATAACGCTCCCATCTGCATCAAAATATTAGACCTTGCTTTTAACTTAAAATATATGAGCCCTTCTGGAATTAAATCACTCGGTATTGATGATATTAATATCTTTAAATTTGCTTTCTATGTAACTTTACTTCTATCTTTTTCTTGTTTCTTCTTTTCAAAAATATCATCCATAGCTTTTTTATTTATTGCTGTTTTTTTAATGAGATTTTCTGGTCAAGGATTAATGTCTCATACTGCAACTACAACGATTTCAAGATTTTTTACTAAATCTAGAGGCAAAGCTCTAAGTATCGGTTGGTTTGGATTATCAACTGCAGAATTTATTTTACCAGTTTTAATTGTCTATTTACTTACTTTAACTGCGTGGCAAAACATTTGGTTGTTTATTTCTGTATTAATTCTATTTTTTTTACCATTTATTTCTTTTGCGTTAATCAAAAACCTGAACTTTGATTCTAGGGAAGATGTAAATGATCAAAATTTTGTTGAAAAAGAAATTAAAAATTGGACACGTGTTGAGGTTTTAAAAGATTATAGATTTTATATAGTTTGTTTGAATATGTTAGCAATGCCTTGGATTGCTACTGGTGTATTTGTTTATCAGTCATATATAACAGAATCAAAAGAGTGGGGTGAATTTGTCATAGCACAATCATTTATGGCTTATTCTGTCTTATCAGTCATTACTTTATTAGGCTCTGGTTTTTTAATCGATAAATTTACTAGTAGAAAATTATTGATTTTTATGAATATACCTTTGTTGATATCAATGTTGGTTTTGTTTTATTTAGATATTTCTATTTCTGCTTTTATATTCCTTGGTTTAATTGGAATTTCAAATGGGCTTGCGAATGTTTTGGGGTCTTCGACTTGGGCTGAGATTTATGGCGTAAAATACATTGGATCAATCAAAGCATTAACAACAGCATTAATGGTATTTTCTACTGCTTTTGGCACAGCTTT
>CAJXWI010000361.1 GCA_913062735.1 uncultured Arcobacter sp. | reverse complement strand
TTCATTAACGAATTGATTTCTTGTGTGGCTTCTTTCATATTAGAAAGACCAGTAGAAATATTTGATATATTATCTTTTGATAAAATACTGTCAATTTTTTTAAGAAGCATATCAAAATTTAATTGTTCTTTATATAAGTGTTTTGTGGAGGTATTGATATTTTCAACAATTTCTTCGACATTTAAAACCGTTTTTTTACTGATTAATACATTTAATTTCTCTAATATTCCATCAAACTTTCCAACAATATCTCCTGCATCAGAGGTAATTTTACTCATAAAGGATTTTTGCAAAGGAATAATTCCAAAGCCATCTTTATTTATTTCTAATATGGATGACTCATGGGTTCCACCCAGAATTTCAATGTACTTGTTCCCAGAAATTCCTTTGCTTTCAATAACGGCATAAGAATTATTTTTAATGATTGTATAATCACTTACAAATAAAAGAACTTCAATTTGTTCAATATTAGTTTTATCAATTTTTATTGATTCTACTTGTCCAATATCCAAGCCCTTGTAAGAAACAATAGAATTCTTTTGTAAACCACTAATTGAGTCTGTTACATATATCTTATAGTATTTTAAGTTGCTTTTATCAATATCATATCGTGCTAACCATAATATAAATAAAATTATTCCAATTAGAAAGGAGAGTACAAATATACCAACTATTGTGTATGATACTTTATTTTCCAAATATATCCTTATTTTTTAAAAATTTATCTATCTTTAAATTGTTTTGTTTTAATGCTTCTTCGTAAGAACCTTTAAATAAAATCTTATTTTCATCTAAAATAATAAAACGATCTAAGGTACTCTTAATTGTATCTAAATCATGAGTAATTATGATTACACTTAAATCAAGTAAGTCTTTTAGGTTTAAGATTAGCTCATCAAAAGCTCTTGAGCTTGAAGGATCTAATCCAGAAGTAGGTTCATCCAAAAAAAGTATTTTTGGATCTAAAACCAAGGCACGTGCAAGGGCAACTCTTTTTTTCATTCCTCCACTTAATTGTGAGGGCATTAAAGAAGCAGTTTTAGTGTCAAGTCCCACCATTTTAATTTTCGTATAGGCAATGTCATAAATTAGATCTTGAGGTAAAGAAGTATGTTCTTTTAATAAAACAGATATATTATCAATGACATTCATTGAAGAAAATAATGCACCAAATTGAAAAAGAACGGACCATTTTTTGCAAATATCTTCTCTCTGATTAAAATTAAGCTTTTTAATGTCTTTATCGAATATATTAATATGACCTTTTTGAATAGGTTCTAAAAGAATCATTTGCCGAAGTAAGGTTGATTTACCACTACCACTACCTCCTAAAATTCCAAAAATTTCTTTATCATTAATATCAAAACTTATATTATCATGCACAATGTTTTTATTAAATACTGTACTTATATTGTTTACTTTAATCATTTAAAACCCAATTGTAATTGATAGATATGAAATAATTGAATTAACAACTATTAACCAAAGAATTGAGTCTACAACTGATTTTGTTGTAAGCATTCCAATCGAGGATGTACTTCCTTTTACTTGAAGGCCACGGTAACACCCAATAATAGCAATTATTAATCCAAATAAGGGTGCTTTAAGCATGCCTAATAAAAAATGTCTAATTTCTACATAATTATATATTCTTGTAATAAACTCAGAAAAGCTCATAGATAAATAAAACTTTGCTAATAAGAATTCACCTAATAAACATACCATATCTGCAAAAAATACGATTAAAGGCATAATAATAACAAGGGCAAATACTCTTGGCAAAATAAGATAAATATCAGGTGCAAAGCCCATTGTTCTCATAGCATCTATTTCATCTGTTATTTTCATAGCACCAATTTGTGCAGTATAGGAAGATGCAGACCTTCCTGCTACAATTATGGCTGCAATAAAAGGTGCAAACTCTCTAAACATAGACATGGTAGTCATTTCAACTATTTGAAGACTTAAACCAAAAGCCTCTAGTTGTAGGGCACCTTGATAGGCTGTAACAAAAGATATTAACAACATAGTAATTGCAACTATAGGGATTATTCTAAATCCAGCCACTTCTATATGGTAAATAACAGCTTTGAATCTTATTTTAGAAGGCTTGCACAAAGAATAAAAAAGATAAAAATTTAATCTTCCAACAAAATACAAAAAGCCAAGAAATTTTTTATAAAAATCAACAATATATTGAGTCATAGTGTAAAAAATATTTTTTTTTGTTTCTTTTTTATATGAATGTTTTTCATAGTTTAGAGTATAAAAATCTAACATTTTTTGATGTTTTTTAGAAATGTTAATTATTTCAATTTTACAATTGTTTTTTTTAAGTTCGAAAATGTATTGAATAAGTAGAATTATACCGCTTGAATCAATTTTTTCTAGTTTTTCGAAATTAAAAGAAATTTTGTTGTTTTTAATATTCTTAATATTTTTTTCTAAAAGAACAATTTTTTCATTTAGGCTATATTTCTCCCAAGTACCATTGATATCAAAATTAATCATTGCAATACCTAATAACATCCGTAAGTACTTGATCTAAGGTAAAAAGTGAATGTTGTTCATTATTTGATTCTTTTGAATGCACCTTATAAATACTATTCTTTAAAGATGCAACTTGAACATAGGCGTGTTTTTGATTTGAGGCTAAAGGGGCATTCTTTGCACTTGCACTTATTACGTTTTGTGAATATATCTCATCAACATGTTTTTTAAAATCATTATTTTTTTCTTCAAATGTTGATTCTACTTCACTTCTTATTTCAAAACCGTATTCTTTACAAATTTTTTGTATGTTTTGTTTTGTATCAAGTTGCATCTCTACTTCAATACATTCATGATCGGTTTTAATTGCACTTAACTGTATCTTGTCTTGGTTTTCTTCTACTTTAGAATTTGAAACATTAAGTATAAAATCAATAATTTCAGCACTGTAAATATTCATATATTCACTTTTTGCATCAATTTTTTCTATAAGCATATCTTCGTGCATTTTTAAAGGACTTGCAAGTGATGCAATAATAGCTTTTGCGTAAAAAGATGTGTTTTTAGTATTAAAATCTAAAAGCTTTGCATTTGCATTTTTTATAGTAGAGCAAAGAAGTTTTATTATGTCTTTTGCTTCTACTTTGCTAGAAGTAAGGCTTATTTCATACAAATCAAGCTTATTTTTATTTCTAATAATCTTACTGTTGTAATTTTTTGCATATACGATGCTTACTTCGTTTTTAATGTTTAACTTAAGTATATAGGGTGCATTAAGGTCTATTTTTTTATTACAAGTATTAATACTTGTGTTTTCTATAAATAAAAATTCACAATCATAGTGTTTTGACATTAAAAAAAGCATACACGAATGAGCAATTATATCGTTTCTTGTATCTAAGACAAAAGAAGATGTATCTTTTTTTAGAAAAGTACCGTAATGCACTTTAAGGCATAACTTAGCTTTTGAATTTTTTATTTTACATAGAATATTATTGTTTTCATCCCTGCTAAGTTTATAGGCATATTTTTCTGAGGTGTTTCTTACATATTGTAAAAAAGAAGGGTGTTTTGTCGAACATTTTTCTATTTGTGTTAACTCTTTAAAAATATCAAGAATGTTTTTCAAATAATGTCCTTAGTTTTCGCAATTATATCAAAAAAGTGATTAAAATTGTTTTGAAGAAGAAGACTTAATATTCAATATTAAGTCTTCTTAAATTAATTATTTAAATTTCGTTTTCTCGATGCTAAAAATATAGTTAATAAAATTGTAGCACATGTATAATACGTCCATGTAGGAATCGGAATAGGATCACCTGTAGCATAAGAGTGCAAGCCAGATAAGTAGAAGTTAACACCTACATAAGTCATTATAATAGATGAAAATGCAAGTAGGGCAGCACTTGAAAATACAAAAGGGTTATTAAATGATTTAATAAATCGTAAGTGAATAACAATAGCATAGACTATAATTGATACATAAGCCCATGTTTCTTTAGGATCCCAAC
>CAJXWI010000360.1 GCA_913062735.1 uncultured Arcobacter sp. | reverse complement strand
TTCCGATCTACTCATCTATGTGTCCTTTTGCTTTTTTTTGTTTATCTTCCATATGTTTTGCTGAATTTAAATCTTCTTCACTATCATGTAAAGCACCATCTAAAAATTTACTTGAGTCATCAAATTGTCCTGTTTTTAAGCCCCATAAAAAAGCAAATAATCCCAAAGCTCCCATGCCAAGAGAAACAAAAAGCATTGCACTTATTACATTATCATCCATCTTTGAATGTCCTTTTAATTCGTATTGAATTTCCAACCACTATTAGTGAACTAAGCGACATAGAAATAGCAGCAACGATTGGTATAACAAACCCCATAACAGCAAATAGTATGGTAACAAAGTTATAAAAAAGAGAAAAAAACAAGTTTTGTTTGATTGTTTTAAATACATTTCTACTTAATATCACTGCATCATATAAAGTAGTTATTTTATTGTTGATGAAAATAATATCACTTACTTTAACTGTTAAATCAGTATTATTACCCATAGCAATTGAAATATCACTGGAGCTTAGCGCTAAAGCATCATTAATACCATCACCTACAGTAATAACTATTCTCTTCTGCTTTTGTAGGTCTTGCACTAAATTTGCTTTATCTTTTGGCAACATAGCACTATATACACTAAGTATTCCAACTTCTTTCGCAATATCATTTGCAACAAATTGATTATCACCCGTACACATAATGACTTCAAGTCCAAGATTTTTGAGACCTTTTATTGTCTCAGTAGCACCAAGTTTTAACTTATCTTCTAATTCAAGTGAACATACAATAGTATTGTTCACCGCAAATACAAAAATAGACGTAGAGGAAGTGATATCACAGTTGATTTTCATCTCTTTAAAAAGCTCAGTATTTCCACCCAGAATATTTTTATCATTGAAACTTGCACTTAAACCTCTTGCTTCTATGTTCTTAATATTGGACAAACTGTATTCTGCAATATTTTCATCAATACTTTCTAAATATTTTACAATGGCTTTACTAATTGGATGGGTTGATGACTTAACAAGAGAATACAAAAGATTCAAGTCAAAATCTTCTTTTTTTGAGAAATTAACAACATCTGGGTTACCATTAGTAATGGTGCCAGTTTTATCTAAAACGATTGTTGTAGCTTTGGCCATTGTCTCAAGATGAGATGATGTTTTAAACAAAATTCCTTTTTTTGCCCCTAAGGCAACACCAATTAATGTGGCAACTGGTGTTGCTAAGCCTAGTGCACAAGGACAGGCAATAACTATAACAGAAATAGAAATAATAAAGGCATCCTCAAAAGATACTCCCAGTATTTTCCATCCAAAAAAAGTTAAAATAGACATAGCCAATACCATCAATGAAAAATAACCTGATATTTGATTGACAATCTTTTCAATTTTTGGTTTTTTCGATAAAGATTCTTCAAGAAGAGTGGTAATACTTTGAATCATTGAATTTGAGAAGTTTTTACTTGCTTTGTAAGTAATCACACTATCCAAGCATACAGTTCCACTAGTGATTTTATCACCTTGTTTTTTATACATAGGAACGGATTCACCACTAATACTTGCTTCATCAAAACTACCAGTTCCCTCGGAAAGTACACCATCTATGGCAATTTTCTCTCCTGGTTTCACCTCAATTAAATCACCAATTTTAACAGCAGTAGTATCAATTACTGTTTTAATTCCATTATGCACAACAGTAACCTCAGAAGGAATAGAAGAAGAAATTCCATCCAGGGAGTCTACTGCATTTTTCTTACTTAATACTTCTAAGTACTTTCCTGCAAAAATGAAAGTTATAATCATTGTCACAGATTCAAAATAAACTTCTCCAACACCTGAAATACTTACATAAATTGAGTAAAAATAAGTCGATAGAGTACCAGTTACAATTAAAAAATCCATGTTAATCATTTTATTTTTTAATCCGTAATAAGATCCTTTAAAATAATACCATCCAGTATAAAATAAGGTTGGAGTAGCCAGGATAAATTCTGCAAAATTTAGAATATTTTTAACACTTTGACTCATTCCAGTAAAAAAACCTGCATACTGTGCAATTGCTATCCACATAATATTCATGGTACAAAATATTCCCACAAGTAATCGGGAATAATAATTTTTTCTTATTTTATTTACTCTTTCTTCTTGTAAACTTGAATCATACGCATAGGCGTCATAACCAATAGATTGAATTTTTTCTATTATTTCAGATAATTTAATCTGTTCAGGGTCCCATACTATTTTTGCCTTGTGATTGGTGTAATTTATACTTGCCTCAATTATACCCTCACAATGATGTAATATTTTTTCATTTAACCAAACACAGGCATTGCAGTGAATACCTTCAATAATTAAAGATACTTCTTTTAAGTCGTTATTTGTCTTGGTATATTTTTTTTCATAACCAGCTTGATCAAATTTACTCAAACTAGCATGTTTATTATTAACTGGTTGTAGTTTTTTTGAGCCAACTTTTTCATAAAAACTTTCCAAGCCCTCATCTTTAAGAAGATGAAAAACATTTTGGCATCCTTTACAACAAAAAGAATAGTCTTCTTGTTCAAGAGTTTCAAAAATCATAGCCGTATTATCAAACTCTAAGTGACAATGGCTACAAGCTGAGAGCTTATTTGTGGCTTGCATAAGTTTCTAGTTTTGTAAAACTTGAAAGTTCACCAATACTTGTTGTAAATAGTATTTGCCATCTACCTTTTTTATTGATATTAAAAGATTCAAAAGTATACTCATTATTGGATACTCCTAAAAACTTTGGCTTGATGTCAAAAGCAGAAGTATCTGGTCTTGTGATCAATAATTCAAGGTTTGCATTTTTAATTGTTTCTTGTGTAAGTTTATTTATAATTCTAATTTTAACTTCATTGTTTTTTTCTTCAAACTTAGTGTATATAACATCAATAGTATATTTTGAATTAAACATATCTTGAGAAGCCAATAAATTATTAATGTCTTCATCAAGTACTTGTTTTTTTGATAAAAAATATGTATCGTACTCTACTGGGTGATCCAAGGCAATTTTGACATTAACAGCACAAGCAATAGCAACTAAAACGATGCTAATTATTATTCCATATGGCCAAAAGCTTTTTTTATTGTTTTTTTCTTGCAAATTTCTTCCTAAAATATAGACCAAGTATGATTATTATAGTTGTATAAAAAATCACCCTCATTGTATTGATAATATCTCTGTTACTATTTCCTATTGATGTATTTAACTCAATATCAAAGCTTTGTGCTAAGTTATCAGCAATATCTGCATATCCATTTAATAAAGCAGCACTTACTCTATCGTCTATGGCATCTTTTTTTGGTTTGGTAATTAATAAAGGAATTATTGTTCCGCTAAAAGGATTTAATACCTCTTCCGTGTTTACTTTACCTTCTAAATTTTTTGATGTAATAATGTCGACTTTTTTTTCTTTTTCTGTAAATAATAAAACAACATAAGATTCTTTTTGTAGTTTTCTAATTTCTTCTCTGTACTCTACCATTGTTTTTCCGCTAATGGTTTCGTTGGCATATAAATAGAAGTTTATATTTAACTTTTTCTTTATTTCACTTCCAATTTCTTCAATTTTACCAACTGCTTTTTCATTGATAAGATTTTTTGGACTTATTAAATATTGCGCTTGTGCTAAAGTTTGTAGTAATAGGAAGAAAACAGTTGTTAAAACTATTTTCTTTAATAATATATTCGTTTTCAAAATTAACCTACAAACAAATGATTGGGAGTTACTACAGCCCAAATACTAAAAGCTGCTAGTGCAAGTAGTCCAATGGCAATGATTACTTCAAGTTTCATTACTTACTCCCTTTTAAATTATAATGGGAAGCATTGTCAACACTATTTACTTTTATATCTTTTGCATTTTTTATTTCATAAAAATTTGATGCTTCATTTTGTTGTACTCCCAAACTTAAATACGTTAAAACAACCAAAATACTAATAAGTAAAGCCGTTGCAATTAACATTCCAGTAATACCATTTAATGCAAATAAATTTCTTTT
>CAJXWI010000359.1 GCA_913062735.1 uncultured Arcobacter sp. | reverse complement strand
TATAAAAATGTGTTTTTATTAAAAACTGTTTTTGAAATGATACCTACTAGTTTTCCTTCTTGAAATACACCTCCTCCACTATTGGAAGGAATTGCTACACAATTACTTCTAATCTCATGTTTTTTTGCCAAATCTGTATAATCAAGACTGGTATTAAATCCCGTAAGAACACTAGGGGCTTTATAAAAAACACAATTTTTTTCTTTTAGAAGTACATTGTAAAACATTCCTTCTTTTGACATAGAATAGTAAATGAAGGTTCCTACTTTATCCAAGGTTAGTTTACTTATTTCTAATTTTGAATTTGCATTGGTTTTTATATAACTTAAGTCAAAATGTATATTCCTTGAGTCTTTTATCTTACAATGTTTTGCTGTGTATACTTTATTGTTGGCATGAACCCCATTACAGTTTTTGAATTTCTTAAAATAATCGTATTCTTTGTTTATAATTGGCGTGGAAGAATTAAGGTGCAAATATTTAGGTATGGCTTCTAAATTATTTTGTAAAAAAGTATATCGTGGAAGTAGGGTGTATATATATTTATCAAGCATAAGTATATTCTCATTCATAGATTCAACTTTAAACTCTAGGCTTGGGTTTTGTACTAAAAAATCTTTAAATTTTATCAAACAATTTTTGGTAGATTTTAAATATAGATAAGATAAACGCGTATTGTCACTAAAGCGCTTTGCTTTTTCATATTTATTAATACACTCATCCCAAGTAAAAGCATGAATGTTATTTGCTAATATTAATAAAGCGAAGAATATTATAAATATCTTTCTCATAATATAAAGTATAACATAGCTTATTATTAGTACAAGCTTAGAAAAAAGCCTAGTTAAAGACCTTAAGAATTAAGCAGGAAATAATTACTGCTTAATTAAAGGTTCTTTTTTTAAGTTTAGAATATCCTATTTTGATGAGGTCTAAGAGGGGGGTTCTGTATGAGCGAAAAACATATTTTTTTATCATATATGCAATAAGTCCTTTTACATGAACTAAGCCGTATAAGTTCCCAACTGCATATTTTCCTCCAAGAGCTATTAATATACCTTCAAGTTTTGGGTCACATTTTTTTAGTTTTCTTTTTTTGATTTTACGCAGAATATTTCTACCTGCTCTTATGCCGCTTTCTCTTGCGATGGTTACATTGGGAGGCATAATTTCGCCTTTTTTATTTTTTATTTCTGCTATATCTCCTATGGCAAAAATATTGTCATGATTTTTTGCTTGTAAATATTCATTAACAATAACTTGACCTTTTGAATTTTTTGCAAGATCTAAATTAACAGAAACACGAGAAGCAATAATTCCTCCTGCAAAAATCAAAAAAGAATGATACATTTTAGTTCCGTTTGAAAGGTATAAAAAGCCATCTTCACATTTCACTAGTTTTGTACCCGTTACTACATTAATACCTAAAGATTTAAGCCTGTTATGGCTCATGCTGATTAGTTTGGGAGTAAGCCCTGGTAAAATAGTATCAGAACTACTAATAAGGGTGATTTTTAAGTTATCACAAGAAAAGTTTCCACGGGTAAAAAACTTTTTTGAATTGTATGCCATTTCTGCTGCAATCTCAACACCAGATAAACCAGCACCAATAACAGCAATATGAGTGTCATCACAAATTTTTGCTTCATCGGCAATTTTTTTGAATAGCTGGTTTTCAAAACTTTGTTTAAAAAATACTGCATGATGAAGTTTTTTAATATCATTGGCATGATTTAACCCCGTAATACTCTCAGGAAAAAATGTTCGTGTCCCTGCTGCAATAATTAAATAATCAAAATTAACGATTTCTTTTTCATCAGTATAAATTTTTTTTTGCTCTATGTCTACATTAGAAACTTTTAAGTTCTTATACTCTAAGTAGTTGTGATTAAATCCCATACATAAGGTTGTTAAATCAATAGTAACATCTGCAATAGTGGATTTATTTGCTATTAAATCATAAACTTCTGGTTGTAAATTGTGATAGGTGTGTTTATCTATAAGTGTTATCTTAATATTTTTATTTTTTACCAGTTCTTTTAATGCGTAAATTCCTGCATATCCACCGCCAATTATTACGACTTTTTCCATTGTTTATAATCCTTTAATATGCTTACATCTTATATATATTGTATTTTGCTAAGTATATAAAAGCTTTTATTAATTAATAATAAAAATCGATATCATTAAGTAAATATTACAGAATATTAAAGTCATGGCGTTAAAGGTATTGCATTTTGAAGATAAATTCAAAGCAAAATTTATACATCTTAATAATCTTCGTAACTCTTTTGTAATTAAAAGAGAATAAACTTTCTTTACAAAGGATAAGTATGCAAGACTTTTATAATTTAGCCCTAGGAATTATTGGAATGGGAATGTTTTTAAATATTAGTATATATTATTTTGATCAATATCAATCAAAAAAGAACAAAAGAACCTAGTCTTATTTCTTTTTAAAAGAAGACTATTTTCAAATAATAAAAAAGAATACAGTAAACAAATCTAAGATTGTATGCGCGTGAATAAAGAGTTTTATACTGATAATTAGAGAACAAATTAAAATTATCGAAGTAAAAAATCTTAAGATATTCCTGTATTCTTATTTACTTTTTAAGAAGCTAATAGGAAAGGAAACCAAAACTTGGCTTCCTTCTTAATCACAATAAACCTAGAATTTATAAGCTAAGGTTATTTTGATATTTCTTCCTGGTTCGTAATCATTTGTTACTACTTGAGCAGAATTAAGTGTATATAATCTATTAATAGATGTATGAGAGGTATATGTCTTATCAAATATATTATCAACTCCTGCAATTACAGATAAGCCTTTTATATTTGGATTCCATTTTACTGCAATATCATGTACGTTATAAGATGCTTTTTCATGCGCTGCTCCACTAGGAATGTCATTTTGTGTTCTAACAAATAATGAATTCCAAGAAATATCAATATTTGAATTTATTTGATAATCAAGTGCTAAAGAAACCATATCTCCTTGATCTTTTTCTAAAGGTTCATTTGTATCTTTTAGTTTTGTATCTGATTTTGAGTAGCTTAATAAGGTATTCAAGTTCTCAAGGTTAAATGCAAAATTTGCTTCAAAACCTTTAATATCAAGATCTCCTGCATTGGTCATGTAATTATAGGCATAACCTGGACCCCATTCATTTTTAATATAATCTTTTACGGTAGTATTAAAATATTTAAATGAGAAGCCAATATTATTTGCACCTAAAACATTATCCTTGATATACTTAAATCCAATTTCTTTATTTATTCCTGTTTCCGCTTTTATACCAGCGGAATTAGTTGCAGAAGCACTAAGTCTATTGGTAGCCAAAACATCCACCATTTCAACACCTTTGTATAAAGTTGTTGCACTTGCTAATAAAGTAAAATTGTCATTTACAGTATATTCACTTGCTAAACCGTATGTAAACTTATTGTCTTTAATTTTTCCATAAGTACCATCAAAGTCATAATGATTAAATCTAATACCAGGAGTTAATAATAATCCATTATTGAAATCAATTGCATTTTGCACAAATACATTAATTGATTTTGCCTCTTCATCTTCCCCGTATTTATCTCCATCCCATGTAACTTTACTTGTTTGTTTATCGTATAATACTCCATAGCTTAAGGTATGTAAAAGATCTCCTGTTTCAATATTTGATTGTGCTTTCGTATTTAATCCTATGGTTTTTACTTTTCCATTTAATAAACCTTGTATTTTACCTGGTCTAACTCCTGCACCACCTGCGTATTCAAATCTTTCTAATTCATTTTCATTTGAATAAAAAGTTGTGTCTAATAAGAAACTTGAGCCTAAATTAAGTTTGTGTTTTAACGTAATAGTATTTCTTGTATAAACAGTAGGGTAAGTATATGTTCCTGTTTTTGCATTGTTGTAAGCGTAACCAAAATCAGGTCTTGGATAATAATCCCCTTTATCTTTTAATCTATCATAAGATAGTGAAAGACTTTGAGTGTCACTTAAATTAACTCCAAATT
>CAJXWI010000358.1 GCA_913062735.1 uncultured Arcobacter sp. | reverse complement strand
GCACATTGTAATCCTACTTTTGCAGGGGATACTATTTATGCCTATACAGAAATTTTAGAGAAAATTGAAGTTAACAGAGATGATATTGCACTTTTACGATTAAGAAGTGTTGGTTTAAAAAACATGCAAGCAAAAGATTGCAGTTCTTTAAAAAATGATGAAGGAAAATACAATAAGTGTGTAGTTTTAGATTTAGACTATACCGTTGTTATTCCAAAAAAAAACAGATAAATTAAAGGAAAATATTATGACACACCCAAATGAAGCACTATTTGATTCAGGAAATTCTTTACCAATAATACCAACTTGTGAGCACTTTGCAGGAAGTGAAAAGTTCATTCTTAAAGCAATGTCTTTGCAAGAAAAAATGGGACCGATTTTTGATATTACTTGTGACTGTGAAGATGGAGCAGAAACAGGAAAAGAAATTGAACATGCAAAAATGATTGTAAGAGTTGTTAATTCTGATGCGAATACCTTTGGAATGGCTGGATGTAGAATTCATGATCATGCAAGTCAATATTGGAGAAGCGATGTTGATATTTTAGTGCCTGGGGCTGGAGAAAAATTAGCTTATATTACCCTTCCTAAATCACATTGTTATGAAGATATTAAAACACAAGTGGAATATATTCAAGCTAAATGTAAAGAAGCTGGAATTAAAAGAGAAATTCCTATTCATATTTTAGTAGAAACACATGGAGCACTAAAAGATATTGAAAAAACAGCAACGCTTCCTTGGTTACAAGTATTGGATTTTGGATTAATGGATTTTGTATCTGGCTACCAAGGTGCAATTGCAGCTTCTAATATGAGAAGTCCTGGACAATTTGATCATAAATTAATAGCAGCTGCAAAAGCTAAAGTAACACAAGCTGCATTATCTAATCATATTATTCCTTGTCACAATGTTACATTGGATTTAAAAAATCCATATCAAACATTTAAAGATGCGCAAACGGCTAGAAACTCTTTTGGGTTTATGAGAATGTGGTCAATTTATCCAACGCAAATTCAAGCTATTGTTGATGCAATGAAACCAGATTTTACAGAAGTACAAGATGCACAAAATATTTTATTAGCAGCACAAAATGCTGAATGGGGACCTATTCAGTATGAGGGAGAGTTACATGACAGAGCTACTTACCGATATTTCTGGGAATTAGTACAAAGAGCTAAATTTTCTGGTTTTAAATTACAAGAAGAAGTACAAAAGAGATTTTTCTCTTAAGGTTTTTTAGCAAAGATAAAGTTTAACTAAGTAAAATAATCAAAAAAAAGGAAACGGTATGGAAATGAATATTAATCAAACAAATAAATCAAACAAAGGCGCCAAGGAAGTTTTACTTCTGCTCGTCATGTCCGGTTTATTTATCCATACAAGAGTTTCAATTTAATCAAAAGATAAATAGAATAATTCTATTTATCTTGATCTTCAAAACTCCTTTATGATAAAACCACATTTAAATACTATTTTTTAACTATTAAAAAATATACTTTGTACTACGGTACCTTTATAAAAAGATAATTCTTTTTATGTGTGTAATAAGGAAAAAAAATGCAAAAAAATATATATACGACGGATAAATTCAAAAACTATTTAGGCTTTGGGGTTGCTGGAAACTTCGCAAATCACTTAGCAGAAGCTGGTGAAGGTGATGAGTTCTCGAAAATAAAAACACAAGAAAAAGATGCACCCAAGGGTTTGTTTCCTTTTTATATTCCTTCTCAAGAAGGTTTTTTATCTCACTTCCCAATAAGTGATGAAAGTATTAATCACAATGATTGTGAGTGTTTACAAGTTGAAGCAGAAGTTGCATTGTTATGCGATTTTGAATTTGAAAATGGAAAATTAGTAGATTTAATTCCTAAAGAATTCGCTGCTTTTAATGATTGCAGTATTAGAGTAAGTGATGGAAATAAATTAAGCACAAAAAAGAACTGGGGTTCTAATTCAAAAGGAATATCCAATGAATTTATTGAAATAGATTCTTTCTGTGAAGAAGGAATTTTAAACAATTATCATATTTGTTCTTTTATAAAAAGAGAAGGTATTTTGCATGATTATGGCACTACATCTGCTGTAAATTCATATTCCTATTTTTTTGATACCTTAAAAACATGGATGATTGATAAATTTAATGAGCAAGAGGATTGTGGGCCATTAGAAGAGTTAAATCCTTTTATAAAAGACTTAGAGGGCAAAGATGGAGTATTAATAGCAGCAGGAGCAACTGCATATGCTAACTTTGGGAAAAAGCACTTCTTAGAAAAAGGGGATGAGATTTTTGTATATGTTTATAATGGACATATTCACAGTTTTCAAGATATTATGAACGATATGAATGGTGGAAACTTGCACTTAAAACATTGTTCAAAACTGCATCAAATAGTAGAATAAAAGAAGCTTTCGCTTCTTTTATAAATACAGCCTCACAACAATATTATTAGATAAATTATTGATTAAAAACGTACAGGTTCAGGTTTAGTATCAGTAGTAGGAGTAGGAGTAGAGGAAGTTGCCTTATATTTATCATTAAACTCCTTGTTTAAAGCACTTTTTACAGAAGTTGTAATATTAGAAGAAGAACCACTTCCAAAATTATATGAAAATGTTAAAAATGCAGAACTGTCATTATGATCAAAATCATGCATTGCACCTACTCCTACTTCCCACGCTTCACTTAACTGTTTAGAAATTCCAACATAAGTAACTTCTTCACTTGTAACTCCAATATAAGGTGATAAATATTTATCATCATTGTATTTAACTCCAAGCCCTGCAATACCTTTATCGATACTTAAGTTTGTTTCATCTGTTTTACCACTAACATAACTCAAATCCAAAAAAACTTCTGTTTTAGGATACACTTCTTTTTTTAATTCAAGTGTGGCATATCCCCCTAAGAAATCATCTTTTTTGTTTGCATTTGTATTCAAATCATCTACACTAATAATTCCTAAACCTAGTTTTACATTCTCATTGAAAATATAACTTCCTCCAAGTACATAGGCTTTATCTGTTGTTACAAGCACATTTGCTTCAAAACCTTTAGCATTCATTGAACTTATAGTTACTGCTGCAACTATACTTATTTTACAAATGTTTTTGAGTATTAATAATTTCTTCATTTATTTCCTTAATAATTTTTATAATGATAAAGAAAAAATGTAATACCTTTATAAGTTATTTGTCACATCTATGTAATATTTTTAAATTTGGTAATAAAATCAAAATATAAAGAGAATTATTGTTTTCAAAAATATTACATCCTTAGGACATCCTTGTGTTAAGATTCAAAAAAATAAAAGGAATAAAATGAAAAAAAGTTTTTTAATCGTATTTGTATTTTTGTATACAAGTGTTTTTGCAGTGGAGGGATATAAAGATATTTACATCAAAAGTAATATTAATATTTATGTACATACAATTTATTGTGCAAAGAATTTATCAAATGCAAGCGCATTACGTCCTTCAATAGTTTATACCAATACAAAAAATATTGAAGATGGTACGTATTACATCCGTTCTAATGCAGGAGAGTATTCAAGTACTTTCAAAAAAATAAAAGGGAAACCTACTAGTATAAGAATACGAGGTATTTTAACTAAGGGGCAAACGTCAAAAAAACAAATGAATAAATCTGTTTGTTTAGTTGAAAAAAACATACAACTTCCAAAAAATATAAATGCAAGAATTGTAAGAGACCTTATAAAAAGCAATGATTCTTCGTGGAACCAAAAGATACAAAAATACACAAGCTTTTATGGCAAGCCTGCTTACTCTGAAGGTAAGTATTTAAGTAAAAGATAATAGTGTTATTGAAAATACAGTAAGTAATAGTGTTAAACAAGCCATTATAATTTTGGCTTGTTGTTTGTACTTCCTTTGAAAAAATATTTAAAAACATTCATTTCTTCTTCATAAGTAACTTTATACAAAATATTGTGTTTGTTACAAATTGTTTTCACCATAGATAAACCCAAACCAAGGCTGCGTTTAGCATCATTGTTTTCTTGGTAGCTT
>CAJXWI010000357.1 GCA_913062735.1 uncultured Arcobacter sp. | reverse complement strand
ATAGATATTAAAGGTATTACGATTCAAGAAATTTCTTTTGACTGTACTGTAGAGCATCAAGGAAAAATTAACGATACGCATTATGTATTTAAATTACAAAAGATAATTAATAAAGGCATACATAATGGTATATCAACCACTAAAAAATCACTTATCATTGCAACTCAGGGAGAAAACTACACTGCTTCAAGTGTGGGAGAATATATTTGTATCTCAATCAGTATTCCTAAAGAGATTATAGTAGAGTGGTTTGGAGACTTAAAAGATGGTGTATTTAATTTTGAGAATCTCATTTTAATTGAAGATTTCATATCCATAATAAACAAGATATTAATCATAAAAACCAACAATAAAATTTACGAAGAGTATTTATATAATCTTATTTTGTATAAAATAGGAAAACTTTTAAGAAGAATTCAAAAATTTGATAAAAAAACAAAAGGTTACAAAAAGTTCAACAATATTTCTTCATTTATCAAAAAAACTCAAAAAGAAGATTTCTCGATTCAAGAAATAGCTGAACATTTTAATGTGACAGATAGAACATTGAGAAATATTTTCATTCAAGAGATTGGTCTTTCTCCTAAAGAGTATCAAACAGCTATCAAAATGAATATCTTTAAAAAAGAAATCATCAATAATCCCAAATATTCTATTACAAAAATAATGCGTAGTTCAGGAATGCAATATCAAAGTTTACTGTGCAAAAATTTTAAAGATCTATTTGGGTGCACACCTAAAGAGTATCAAAATAACTTCTAATGATACAGTTTATTATATATTTCCGATTTATTATATACTTTTTCTTATTTTATATTTAATTTATCCAAATAAAAACTAGAAAACTTATTATTTTCCGATTTATTATGTACTTAATCATACCCTTAAATTAAATTAACATCATTCCAAAATATCTTCCGATTTTTTATATATCTTGCGTTATTAATTAATTACAATTGCTCAGTATATAACTTAAATATCTTTATTAAGGAAACAAATGACAATTAAAGAAATTGAAGTGCTCTCGTCTTCTAGTTTACTTTATGTAGAAGAAGTTAAAGAAATTCAATCTGCATTTCGAGAAGAATTAAAATATGTATTTAAGAATATTTATTTAGCAGATAATGGAGATGATGCATATATTTTATATCAAGAAAAAAAGCCTGATTATATTATTACAAATTTAAACATACCAAATTTAAGTGGTGTTGATCTCATACGAAAAATAAGGCAGGTAGATTCCAATACAAAAATTGCAGTAGTCTATTCATCCACCGAGGTACATGAAGTACTTAAAATAACTAAGTGTGATATCTCGAAGATTATATATAAACCCTTGACTAGCTCAAAATTATATAGATTATTAAAGCTCTTCTCAAAAAATCATATAAATGAAAAAATTCATAGTATAGCACCATTTTGGATTTTCAATTCTAAAACACATGTAATCCATGGCCCATCTGTTCAATATATACTAACAAAAAAAGAATGTCTTTTTTTGTCTATACTTTTTAAACAAAATAAACTCATGACATATTTTGAGATGGAAGATAGCATATGGGCAGAATCTCAAAAAATGACAAACAATGCCATTAGATTATTTATTAGAGATATCAGGAAAAAGCTTCCTCCAAAAATACTTCTAAATATCCCAGGTGTTGGATATAGAATTGTTTCATCATAATTTTAGAAATTAAAGCCAAAGGATTTTTAATCAAACTTTATTTATCAAAAAAAGACTTGCCTTTAAAAATGTTCAACTCAGATGTTTATCTTTTTAAAAACATTTCATCTACCTTATATTTAGATACAGCAGTAGTAAAATCAACATTTGCAATTGATAGTTGTATGCTACAAGTTGATTACCTATATATTACAATGAATGAGCTACTCATTACAATAGATTTAGAAATAATCAAATTTAATACATCTAGAAATAATAAGAAGGGGAAGTAAATGAATTTATTTCCTGAAAACAGTATCAAAAATTGGGTACGAATGCTTCCTCTTTTAGCAGTTGTCTCTACTTCAACTATACTAACATTTATTTTTATATACCAAGCAAAAGAAAATCATAAAGATGATTTGAAAGAAATAAAACAAACCTATATTAATAATGCAAAACTAATCGCTAAAGATAGAATTATTAATATTATCAAATCAATAGAGAATATTCAACAGGAATCATCTTCAAAAAAAATAAGCCAACACAAAATACAAAACTTCATACAAAATTTCAGATTTCAAGGTAATAATTATATTTTTATCCTTGATTCAAACGGAATTGTTATTACACATATTAAACAATCTTTTATTGGAAATAGCCTTTGGAATAGAAAAAAAGACGGTAAATTTTATGTTCAAGATATCATAAGAACTGGCCTAAAAAAAGGTGGAGGATATATTTTATATGAAGGCTCAATTAATCCAAAGACGAGATTACCTGCGCTGAAGATATCTTATGTTACAAAAATAGCCAATTTAGATTGGGTTATTGGAACAGGAGTTTATCTAGAAAATATACATATGATATTTAAAGAAAAAGAATTATTACTAAAAAATAAACTAAGAGAATACATACTAAATAATATATATATTACTATACTAATTACATTAATCTGTATTTATCTTATATACTTACCTTCAAATAACGTGAGCCGTATTTTAGAGAGATATAAAACTTTATTACTTAGAAAAAATAAAATCTTGGAAGAAAGAATAAAACAAAGAACAAAAGAACAAGATACTCTTTTATCCTTATTTGATCAAGCAGACACAGTTTTATTTAAATGGGAACATTCATCCAATCAACTACTCTATGTTTCCAAAAGTATCATCAGAATCACGGGCTACTTAGAACAAGATTTTTTATCTGAATCAATAAAGTATATAGATTGTATTCACAAGGATGACATGAAAGACTACAAAAAACAATATCATGTAGCTATTGAAAGAAACCTGCAATTTTATGAACGTAAGCCTTATAGAATTATCACTAAAGAAGCACAAATAAAATGGATTCATGATTATACACTGTTTGTAAGAAATAGTATTGGGGAAATCACCAATTCAGTTGGATATATTACAGATATTACTCTCTTAATAGATCATGATAGAAATGTAGCACATCAAACTAAAATGGCCAGTTTAGGAGAAATGATTGGACACATTTCACACCAATGGAGACAACCGCTTTCAACAATTACAACAGCAGCGAGTGGATTGAAAATGCACAAAGAGCTTGATATTATGGATGATGAAACATTTTTCCACTCAATTGACGGGATTATGAGAAATAGCCAATATCTATCTGAAACAATTGACTACTTTACAAACTATATCAAAAAGAATCAAGAACACAGTTTATTTGAATTAAATACAGCTATAGAATCAAATTTACAATTAATAGAAGCTAATATTAAAATTAACAATATTACTATAATTAGTAATATCCACGGAGATGTAAAAATCTATGGAAACGTTCATGAACTCATTCAAGTGACTATGAATATTATAAATAATGCCATTGATATACTAAAAAATAAAGAAAATGCACGCTTAATATCTTTATCTACAAAAATATCTTCTGACTTAGTTCATATCTCAATCAAAGATAATGCAGGAGGAATTCCTACAGAAATTATCAATAAAATATTTGACCCTTATTTTACAACAAAACATCAATCACAAGGGACAGGATTAGGTTTATATATGTCCCATAATATTATTAATAATATGAATGGTCAGCTTTTAGTAGAAAATGTTAATTATATTCATGAAAGCAAGCATTATGAAGGAGCACAATTTACAATAGTACTCCCAATTGGAACACAAAAGGATTCCGAAATATTGTATTAATTAATACAGACTTTTTTGATATAAAATTTCTATTGTGAAGAACCGAGACTTCGTATCTTATTTTCATAAGCCATTTTCATCATCATTTCCATTTGATTGTTCGAACTATACTCATATCCAAAGACTTCTTTCCACAAAGATTGATCTTCCATACACAAGTAAAAGTAAACATCTTTATGCC
>CAJXWI010000356.1 GCA_913062735.1 uncultured Arcobacter sp. | reverse complement strand
TCCTCTCAAGTTGGGGATATCTCAAAATTCAAAAACATGAGTATTGTAACTCCAACAGAGAGAGAAATCAGACTATCTCTAAATGATTTTGAATCAGGATTGGTAGTTTTATCAGATAAACTACAAAAAAAATCTAACCCAAAATACATATTTACAACATTGGGTAGCGAAGGTGTTATGATTTATAATAGCAATAAGAATGATTTATTAACAGACAATATTCCTGCACTAAATATTAGTGCTAAAGATGTAAGTGGTGCAGGGGATTCTCTTCTTACATGTTCATCAATGGCACTGGCAGTTGGTGCGAATATATGGCAAAGTGCTTATTTAGGTTCAATTGCAGCGGCAATTCAAGTAAGTAGAATAGGAAATGTCCCAATTAAAAAAGAAGAAGTTTTACAAGAGTTGGATATAAACTTATAATGCAGAAAAATCACCTAGACACCTATTTTATCAGTGCGACTGATGCCTTAAAAGAGGCAAAGAAACAAAACAAAGTCCAGTTGCATAAAACTCTTACAGGCACACAAGTTTGTTATTATGCGGGGGAAAAACTAAAAAAAACTCCTTCAAACTGTATAAATGTCCCTCTTGAAAATATTTTTAACTATTTTAGAGATACTGAAAATCGCAAACCGGAAACCATTTCCTATAAGAATACGAACTATGATAAAATACAGAGAGATACTCTTACAACAAAGATAATTCAAACTATTAACCAAGCATTCTTAGCACAAGATAAACTGATACGGGAGTACAAAGAAAAGATTAAAAAAAACAAGCCAAATTTTAAAGAAAAAAAATGGCGTATTTTTATACCAACAAGTACTTCAACATCCGTAATGCAGCATGTTTCAAAACATATTGCAACTACTTTTGAATCTATGGGATACAAAGTACTTTTTTTTATTGAAAAGAATGATTTACAATATCCATCACTACTTGCACAGGTTAAGGCACACTACGAGTTTAATCCCCATATTACGATAAATCTTAACCACTTTAATAATACATACTTACATAAAGAAGTATGTAACATTATTTGGATACAAGATCCCATGACTTCACTTGTAGATAAACAATCAGAAGTCGTGGTCAGACCAAGAGATATTATTTACTCCCTTGCTAAACCACTAGATTATTATTTGGAAAATAAAAAAGTGCCTTTTACTAGACAAAACTTTGCAATTAATCGTAATATTTATAAAAAATACAAAAAGGTAAAAAGAGAAAAAAAAATTGTTTTTGTAGGATCATCATATTTAGCTAACTTAAATGAAAATACACCAACAGCACTTCTAGATGAGATTCTTCAAATGTTCAAAAGAGGACTAGACTTTGATGAAGACACAGTTCAAAGATTAGCATTAAAGTACAATCAAGACTTTTCATATCTTAACACTAGAGTTATTACATTCATAATAAGAGATTTTTCGATTATGGAGCTTTGCAAAATCGAAACAGATTATCAAGTAGAAATTTATGGTTGGGGATGGGAGAGATACCCAGAAGTCAAACCATTTTATAAGGGTGTCTTAAAATATGGTAAAGAAATTGCAAAAGTATTTAACAGTGCAACATATTCATTATCCCCTCATTCAGGATCTCTTATCCAACAAAGAGTACTAGAGTCTTCAGCATGTGGATGTATCTCAATCGTGTATGATTGCAAAGTTATGGATAGCCCTCCTTTTTATAGTAAAAACTTAATATTTTATAAACAATTGAGTTCTTTAACAAAAATCCTAAAAAGTAGTCCTTCTAGAAAACTAAAAAGATTAGTTAAAAAAAACTCATATGAAAAACTAGCTAAAAGAATTATTAGAGAAGTAACAAAAATCATATGAAAAATTCAACTCAAACTCATTGTCCTATTTGTAAACAAATTTCAGGAAAGTATTGTATTAATATAGACACTTATAGTATTTATAAATGTTCAAACTGTGGATTAGAATATACATATCCCATCCCTACAAAGCAGGAACTTTTCTCCTTTTATTCAAACTATTCTGATATAAGAGCCGATGAAAAGATTGTTAAACGTAATGCTTCCTTAAATCTAAAAAAATTAGAAAAACTTGGATTAAATAAACAAAGTAAAATCCTTGATTTTGGATGTGGGAGAGGTGATTTTATTGAAGTTGCAGGAAAAAACTGTTTTGCTTTAGATCTAATTGAAAAAGCACATCCTCGTATATTTCAATCAGTAGAACAATTACCTCACAAAAAATTTAATTTTATTACTTTATGGGGTGTACTTGAACATCTTAATGATATTGAATCTACTATGAGTTTACTATCCTCTCTACTAGATAATAATGGATACATAGTTATTACTACTGTTAATGCAGAAGGTATAATTCCTTATTATCATAAACCGCCAGAACATCTTACTTATTGGACGCAAGAGAGCTTGAAAATATTAGCTAAAAGTATTCAGTGCAAGATAGTAGAAATCTCAGATTATTCCATGTTTCAACGTAATGATATTTATTTTAATCGATTATTAAGTAGAACTCCTAATAATTATAGTAAAATAATTTTAGAGTACACGTCATATCTCCCCGAGATATTAACAGTTCCAACGAATGAATTATTCATAATTTTAAAAAAAGAGCCTAATGTATAAAAATATATTTAAAATAAGTTCTATATGAAAGTTCTACTCTTAGCAGCAGGTCTAGGTACAAGACTACGACCAATAACAAATACAATTCCTAAATGCTTAGTTCCTATTAACGGAAAACCTCTTCTAGAATATTGGTTAGAAAATTTAAGTCACGCTGGTATTAATGAATTTCTAATCAATACTCATTATTTCAGTGAGCAAGTGGAAGAATATGTTAAGAACTCTATTTACAAAGATAAAGTCACCTTAGTTTACGAAGAGAAGTTATTAAACACAGCAGGTACAATTTTAGCAAATAAAGATTTCTTTGGGGAGGAAGCCTTTATGCTTGTACATGCAGATAACCTCTGTTTTTGTAGTTTTACTGACTTTTTAACAAGCCACTATACTCGTCCATCTTTTACAGATATTACAATGATGTTATTCAAAACAGATAATCCCTCTTCATGTGGAATAGTAGAGCTTGATATAAAAAATATTGTTCAAAAATTTCATGAAAAAGTATCAAGTCCTCCATCAAACTTAGCAAATGCCGCAGTTTATATTTGTGAAGCATCTGTAATCAACACACTTATTTCATTAAATACACAAGAAATTGATTTTTCTTTAGAGGTTCTTCCAAGATATCTTGGTAAAATAAATACTTATTTAAACAATGTATATTTAAAAGACATTGGTACCATTGAGAACTACGCAAAAGCACAGATTGATGTACTTAAGTATACTTGATATTAAAGAGGGCATATGAGCGAAAATTATGATACATTTTTTCTAAATTCTAAAAGAGCATTAAAAACTGCTAAACAAAAGAATAATGTGAAGTTATATAATGGCTGGGGTACTCAAATATGTTATTACAGTGGAGAAACAATTGAAAATTCTCCCGAGAACTTGATCTGTTTACCACTAGATAATGTGAAAGAATTTTTTTTTAATAATAACTACCGATTGCCTGAATATATAGATTTTAATAAAAGCTCCTATGCCAATGAAGAAGAGCTTCAGATAAACTATAAGAATATTTTTCTTTCTATTTTTAAAGAAATGAGAGATGAAGAAAATATACGCAATGATAAATTGTTAAATGAGATAAAAGAACAAGCTATTCATCCAATTATAGATAAGAAATTGGTTTTTGTAATAATAGTTTCTCGAACACTTGAATATAACTATTATTATTCAAAACAATTGAAAAAGTCATTGGAAAAGTTAGGACATGACGTAACAATTTTAACAGAAGATGGTTCAAAAAAAATACTAACAACTCAATTGAAAACAAATTATATTTTTTCTAAAATTCTCAGCCTGAAACCCAATGTAGTATTTTTGATTAATGATTTTAAACCTGAAATTCTCTCTGAGAATATCTTACAGATATCCTTATTTAATGGTTTTATTAGTTTATTAAATACAAT
>CAJXWI010000355.1 GCA_913062735.1 uncultured Arcobacter sp. | reverse complement strand
ATTTAACTTTCCATCTTTTGGGGCGGTTGTTACAAAAAACATCTTTTGATTGTTTATAAATATTTTGTCTTTATCGTTTAAACTATCCGTAATATGAGCCATGTGATTCCTTTGTTTAATATATCTTTCCAGAAAGATATATCTTATGAAATATTATCGGAAGGAAACTTAGACTTGTCTTTTTTCGAGACAAATTTAAAATTAGCATTTCACTGGATAATATGAAAAAGATATAGGGGATAGATTAATAGGTGAAATAAAGCTGCCTGTCCCCTTTATTTTACATTATCAAAAGGTAATCTGAAAATAAAAGATGTACCTTTATTTAATTTTGTTTCAATATCAATACTACCATCAAGTTTATCTAACTCTTTTTTTACTGATGATAATCCTATTCCTCTTCCTGATATATGTGTAATACTATCATTAGTACTAAAGTTATCATCAAAAATATAATTCATAATTTCTTTTTCACTTAAGCTATCAATTTCTTTTTTGGAAACCAACTCTTTTTGCAAGATTTTATTTTTTAAGTCATTAATATAAATACCTTTCCCATCATCGGTAATTTTTATATATAAATCATTACCCTTAGATTCAAAGCTACAACTAATAGTTCCTATTTCATCTTTATGTGCTTTTATTCTGTGTTCCTTTGTCTCTATTCCATGATCACAACAATTTCTAAATACGTGCACTAGTGAATTAATAAATGGTATATATCTATTAGAAATATTTACTTCATTTGAACCTTTTATTTCAAAACCATAAATACTTTTATTAAAACTCAAACACAGTTGCAGGCAAAGTTTTGGATAGCTAGAAAGATAATACTTTAAAGGTTTATATTTTATTTTTTTTATTTCATTTAATATCTCTTCACACTCATGTTTTCGCTCTTTTTCTAAAGAACAAAAAGAGACAATCTTTTTTTCTAGTTTTGTAATGAACTCTTCATCTATTTTTATTTTAGTATCTCCATTTATAAAATTTTCACCCAACATTTCAGAAATAATTCCTAAGTCTTCAACCATACAATCTTTCAAATCAAACACTTCAATAAAAGTACTTAAATCATTGTTATTGTTTTTTGTATCTTGTGTAAATTTCATAATCTCTGATTCAAAACGGTGCAATAGTTTTACTGTTCTTTCCATATATAGTTGTGCAAACAGACCTTTAAATGTGTGGATTAGCGCATTAATAGTATTTGAATTTTCTTTTATAGATTTACTAATATTGATATACAACAAAATATCTTTACAAAATTCTTCAAAGTTTTTATTTATCTCATAAAATTGTGAATTATCTCCAGCAATAGAAACAATCATTTTCTGTATTCGTTGCTCTTTTTTTATTCTAGATTGTAACTTCTTTTTATCTGTGATATTAGTTAATATAATCATAATTTTATTATCTGAAATTATTTTATAATCAATCAAAACTGCACGATTATTAACAACAAGTTCACTAGGAAGTAAGGATAATACCAAAGAAGATGTTAACACATTGTCTGCATCTAAAGCATCTATCAAAGTTTCTTTGAAAAATGGTATCTTGTCAGAATAATTTTCAAATATTAGTTCCGTAATATCTTTATCTTTTAAATCCTTACCTAAAAGGTTTTCACACTCTAAACTATATTTATCATCAACTAAAAAATCTTTATCAAATGACAGAAACCCTTGAGCTGCATTATTCAACAAATCAGTAACTTTTTTTGTTTGTTGACTTAATTCTTGGGTTCTTTCTTCAACTTTGTTTTCTAAAGTTTTCGTTAGTTGTTTTAGTTCATTAGTCATTTTGGAAAAGTTATTACTTAAATTATGTATCTCCTTAATATATGTTTTAGGAGCTTCAATTTTTTGAGATTTATCCATTAAAATAGTCGATGTTAAAGTTGAAAGATGATCAATAGGAGAAACAATTGTTTGAGTTATTTGTTTTGTTCTTTTGAATATTAAATAAAAGAAAATTATATAAAAAAGTGTCATAAATATTATAGCTAAGTAACCAATAGTGTTTGAAAAATTCTTTAATTCAGTTGTTGACTCAAATACTTTATCTTCTTTAATCAGTGTAAATAACTTCCAATTAGTTTGAATAACACTATTACTTAATACAATATATTTTTCCTTATTAACAATTATTTCTGATACTTTTTTATCCTTGTCTATTAGGTTTTTAAATTTATTCGCGAAACGAGATTTATTTTTATAAAGATTGAACTCTTCAGGTTTTGTGATAGTTTGAGTAATAGCATCATCATAGATGTGTTTTTTTAATTCTTGTAGTCCAAGTAGCTCCTCAATAGACTTTGGCATTGCCAAAATCATACCTTTACTATCTAAAAGAAACATTTTCCCATCAAATGGCAATTCTCTATCAAGAATATTAGAAACTAAACTATCAATTGTAAAATCAATTCCACTTACTCCTTCTAAAAAATCATTGTTATAAATTGGAGCTATGGCAGAAATCATCCATCCATTTCCTGCTGGGTCTAGATATGCATCAGTCCAAACTACACTTTTATTTGGATTATTCTTTTTATTAGCTAAATAATAAAAGTTATAATCTTCCATATGTATATGTTCTCCATATTGTTCATATACTTTATCAATATATGGGTAGAGCCTATTCATATCATCATAGCTATTAAAATATGCAGCTACTATATTCTCATTAAGATCAACAACATCTTTTAATAGTGGATCCATAGCTTCTGTAAATATTGCCTTATATCTTTCTTTATCTGATATATTAGTTTTAGAAGAGTAATATAAACTAGACCCATCTTTTGTATCTTTATAAAATACACCATTTTCTGCAGTTTTAAATTTAGGCTTATTATATATATTATAGAAATTTGGATTCTCAAAAATTTTTGTATGGTTTTTTTGAATTAGTATAGTTAGGTCATTTATCTCAGATAAAATAGAGTTAAATTTTTCAATTTCTTTACTAAGTATTTGAGTACTATAAAATAAAGTGTCTTTCTTCAATGTTGATATTGTTTTTTCTGAAATATAATGATTTATTCCAAAATATATCAATAATAGAGTAACTTCTATTATTAAAATTGGTAGTAATGAATATTTAAAAAAATGTCTATTTAAAATATTTTGTAATGATATCATTTCATGCTATTCCTATTTATTAAGGTAAAATGCGCTTAAATTGCTTCAGCCCAATTACGATGAGAGGTTTCTTTGGTGCCTGTGGCTAATCCATCTAGCCATTCTTTTTTGACATCATTATCCGCGAATAAATATAGATTTTTGTCAATAATAGTCCATGCCTGAGGGTCAGTATCCGCAGTGAATCCTTTGCCTGCAGCAAATGCGCAGAAAGCACCAAATTGAGGAATAAATTCAGAAGGCGATTGTCTAAAGGTATTAAGGTTTTTATCCGTCGAGAAATGATAAGTTATATTTTTATAAGTAAAGCTATGTTCAGCGCTACCTTCTTGAGCAGCCCCAGAAAAATAGCTCACCGGGTCATAACCATGCACCGCAATATTATTTTCAATATTGACACTGCCCCACCAAAAAGCCCCTAAAGGAGAGACTTTTTTAAGTGCTGAAAAGCTAGCAATCAATGCAAACAATACCAAAGGTACAATTACAAAAAGTGATTTTTTAGATAGTGCCATTTTCATTCCTTATTTGAATAGTTAACAATATTAAACCAAAAGGTTGAATATAGTATAAACAGTTCACGCACATATTCAACCATTTGGTTTAATAAAAATAAAGCAAACACTTATACAACTGAAATTTATACAAATATACCTAATTCACTTCTTGTTATTAACATTTTTGTGATAGCAGTACCAAGCTGTCCACAAAAATAATGAAATCCCCAGAGCACCATAAATAGCCGGTTTGGGATTATCAAATGAACTAATAGAACCGACAAAAGTTGCGATTAAAACATAAGGTAATGTGCTTATTAACCAAGCAAAAGTAAACTTTTTAATCGGCATACCAGTCATACCCGAAAGACAGGCACTAACCTCAGGTAAAATTGGCAATGCACGTGATAATAAAA
>CAJXWI010000354.1 GCA_913062735.1 uncultured Arcobacter sp. | reverse complement strand
TCCCTTAATATCGTAATTAACAACTTTACCATCTTGATCTAAAACTTGATCCTCTAGAAATAATATTTCTTGTGCTCTTACAAAAACTTCTCCATCTGTATTTTCAACAGATCGTACCGTATAAGCTTTGCTTGTTCCAGAATCTGAAACATTTCCATCTTCAATATTTTTACCAATTACATTTGCAGCAGTTGATAAAGCAGATAATGAATAAGAAGTTTGTAAGGATTCCATAGATTTTGCTAAGTCAAGATTTGTTTGAATATTAGACATTTGCATTTGCGTATCCAACATTCTGTTTGAATCCATTGGACTTGTAGGATCTTGTTGCTTCATTTCTTCTAATAAAAGCGTTAAAAAATCCTCATTTGTCAAATTATCGTTTGATATCTTTGTTGTATATGAATTTCCAAATGCATCTACGCCGGATTGTGTTTGTACTGATTCTACTGCCATAATAATCTCCTAAATTCTTTCTTCGAAGAAATATCTAACAACGGTATCAGAATCCATTGATTCCTGTACTCTTACTGCTAGTTTTTCTTCCATTACAATGATATCGCCTGTTCCTATAATTCTTGAGTTGACATAAATATCACCACCTGAACCTGCAACTTTATCCAAAGAAACAATATCACCTTCAGATAAATCAAGAAATTCTTTAATGGTTAAATGGGCATTACCAAGCATAACATCAACTTGAATTTCTGCATCAACTAATAAATCGTAATCTCTTTCACTAATATCCATACTTACTTCTTTGCATATTTTTATATATAAAAATTATATCATAAGAAAAGTCTAATTATTTGAAGGAATTGAAAAATACCTAAGAGTAAGGAAGAGTTTAATCTAAAGGAAAGAATTGCGTAAGATGAATAGAATAATTAGCTTAGTGATTCTAAAGATTCTAACATAGTTGAAACTTTTGCTTCAATATTTCCATCAAAATTACCTAAATCACTGGCAATTACAACCCCACCAATTGTCACATTCGTATCATCTACGAGTTCTATATAATCTTGTAAATTAAGATCATTTTTTAAGATTTCATAATCTTTTGGATTTAAATGAATTTTAACTTTTGAAGCCGTTTTTATTTTTAACAATAAATTACTAATGGTTTCTTTAGCAATTTGTGCAGAATTAGCACCAACTTCAATTGCAATTATTTTCTTTGCAATTGCCATAGATGTTTTTAAAAGTTTTGTTTCCATTTGAAAAGAAGCTTGTTCAAAAAATGAGGCATAATGTTTTAAGTCTTTAATAGCTTCAACTACTTGTTTATCAATAACTTGTTGACTAACGCCGTTAGTTGTCATTAGGGTTAGTTGTTTTTTAATATCAGTAACGGAATTAGTAAGCGCTGCAATCTGTAACATCAAAGGCTCATTTTTTTCAGCCACATTACGATGTTCTAGTTTAGCAACATTTTTCATTTTGTCGTTTTGATTAAGTTCACCAGAATTTGAGAAAGTACCTAATTCATAAGAATGTACTTCATTTTCACTTTTTACTACTTTTGCATTTGAATAAACATTATTTTTCATTAGGATTCGTCCATATCTCTTTCAATTGAGCCTTCTTCCATAAGTTTCTGTGCAACATCTAACATCTTTCTTTGAGCAGCTTCAATGTCTTTAATTTTGACTTTATTAAGCATTTCAAATTCTTCATTAAACCTATCACTTGCTCTTTGACTCATAGAAGAAGTAATTTTCTCCATATCTTCAGCTGTAGCATTTTTCATAGCAACCGCAACATCACCCGTATCAATATTTTGTAAAATTTTCATAATATATTCGCTCTCAAGCTCTAATAAATCTTCAAATACAAACATATTTTCTTTTATCTTAACAGCAAGTCCAGTATCAACCCCATTAATATTTTTTAATATATCTTGAGATTTAGGTCCAAGTCTGTTTAACATATCAGCAACAACTTTAACTCCCCCAACATCAACAATAGAGGAAAGTAAAGATTCAAGTTTTTTCTCTAGAACTTCTGATATTGTTCTTACTACATCAGGAGATACATCTTTAATAGTTGCCATTTGCATAGTAACTTTAACTTTTGTATCTTCTTCTAATTGCATTAATACTTCAGCAGCACCAGAAGGCTCCATATGAGATAAAATAACAGCAATGGTATGAGGAGATTCGTCTTTAATAAAATCACTTAACTGTTTAGGATTAATAGCATCTAAATACGAAAAACTTTGGGCCGCTAATTTCATCCTAGAGAGTTTGGCTAAAACTTCATCTGCTTCACCCTTCCCTAAAGATTTATACAAAATATCTTTTGCATAATCATAACCACCTGAAGAAATAAAGGACTTAGATTTAGTATAGAGGTGAAATTCTGCTAAAATTGCTAATGACATCTCTTTATCAATAGAAGAAAGCTGAGTAATAGCTGTAGATATTTCTTCTACCAAGTTAATAGGCAGATTCTGAAATATTTTAACCGTCGCATCTTCACCAATCAAAACAAAAAATCTTGCGACCTTGTCTATCATTGGCATACCTCTTAAGAGTTCTTCTCTTCTTTCAACATCCATTTTTAACCTTTAAACTTTGAATCACCTTCTGATAATAACAATTGTATCATATTTGCTATTTCATCGGGATTTTCATGTATTTCTCTGTCCAATTCTTCTATTAAGAGCTCATATTTAGCAGCACTTTCTTCATCCATACCATCTAAAGAAGTTAATATCTGGCTTTTTATTTTGGCTTTTAGCCTGCCTTGTGCACCTGAGATATCAAAATTTTCATTTAAATCAATTTCTACTTCACTGTCATCAACTTTTTTTGCATCTGCTTTATCCCCTAAGATAACAATTTCATGATTTACAATAAATTTTTTATAAAACACAAACAATAAAATAGCTGCAATAATATATTGCACATATTCACCAAAATCTCTCATAAGTGACTTAACTAAGGCAATATCATCTGTACCTTCAGCAGAAGAGGAAGTAATTACATTACCATCTGCATCTAAAGATTGTGCTCCAAGTTCGCTCAAGCCCAAAAATTTAAAATCTCTTACTGTGACCTTATCTCCTCTTTGTTCATCAAACCCAATTGTATCTTCAACAAGAGATACAATAGAAAGTAAAAATTCATCTTTTGATTCTACATCTTTTAAAACACTGCTGTCAAAAGTAACAGCAGCAGTAACTCTTTTAATAGAAGAATAAGCATTGTCTTTTTGGTCAATAACTTTTTTAGATATTTCAAAGTTAAGAATGTTTTTACTTGATTCATTGGAAGATTTAATGTTTCCATTATTTTCTTCATCTCCTGTATTCTCTATATTACTTTGAACACCTGGTATGCCACCTTTTTCTTTTGCGCCACCTTGGGAAGAAGAAATATTCTCATTGGTTTGTGAGCTTCTAATTGTTCCTTCAGGGTCATAAATTTCTTCTTGTACTCTTTTATTAACATAGTCTAAACTCAAAGTTACTCTAGCAACAACTCTTCCAAAACCCACAAAAGGCTCAAGCAAAGCTATTATTTTATTTTCATAATCTTGTTCTAGTCTTTTTTTATATTTATCTTGAACAACGGATTTTTTATTATTTGATTCATCTTCTGATTCTTCTAACAAAGCCCCATCTTGATCTATTAGATTAATATTTTCTATTTTTAAGTTTGACACAGCAGAAGCAATAAAATTCTTAACGCCAATAATTTGTTTTTGTGTTAAAAAGACACCTGGTTTTAATGAAATAACAGCAGAAGCTGTTGGATTTACTTTTCGTTCAGTAAAAATAGTTTCTTTTGGAATTGCTATTTTAACACTTGCACTTAATATACCTACTAAGGATTCTAAAGACCTAGAAAGTTCACCTTCCAAAGCTCTTAAATATTTAACTTTGTTTTCAAAGTTTGTAGTTCCTAAAGAAGATTTTTCAAATATTTCCCAGCCTACATGTTTTGTACCTGATGCTTCAGAGGTTACTAATTTTATTTTTGCAATGTTAATGAATTCTTTTGAAGTTTTTAGGGTTAAGGAGTCTCCATTTCCAGCAATTAAATATTT